>RGVD01000236.1 GCA_010027395.1 Bacteroidota bacterium | reverse complement strand
GTGGTGCTATATATTAACCAAGAGGGCAGAGGGATAGGACTTGTAAATAAGCTAAAAGCATATAAGTTGCAAGAGCAGGGCTTTGACACCGTTGAAGCCAATATTAAATTGGGTTTTAAAATGGATGAAAGAGACTATGGTGTAGGCGCTCAAATATTGAGAGATATTGGTATCACCAAAATGCGATTGATGACCAATAACCCCACCAAACGTGCCGGCTTAATTGGTTACGGATTGGAGATAGTTGAAAATGTGGCTTTGGAAGTAAAATCAAATCCGCACAACAAAAAATACCTAGAAACCAAGAGAGACAAAATGGGCCACGAGTTTAGCAACTAAGTGTGATTCATAAATCAAAAAATACTGAGCATGTCGGGAAGAAATTTCCGACATTTTTTTTAAAGTATTTCTGAGGGATTCTTTCAAATTTCTAGAACATTCTTCCTAAAAATTAATTTGAACCCAAAAAAAGCTGCTTCTTTTTGAAGCAGCCTTTGGCATGAAGATATTGTCGCTTAGTTTTTTACTACTTTGTGGGTGTAAGTATTTCCATTATTATCAATAACTCTAATCACATATACACCACTTTGCAAATGGCTTACATCTATATCTGATTTGTTGCTTATGATGATTTCGTTTCCAACTAAATCATAAATAATAGCTGATTGCAATTTGTGATTACCCAACATACTCACAGTTAATGTTTCATTCATTGGATTAGGATATACCATTACACCAGCACTTCTATGTAATTCATTCACTCCAGTTGTAGGAGCAACATTTACAGTAAATGATTTTTCAACACCCAAACAACCTTGGTCAGAAGTTTCTTTTACTTTAATGGTTTCAGTTCCTACGGTTAACCATTTTACTTGAACTTTGTTTGAACCCGCGCCTAGCGTAATGTTAGCACCTGTAACATTCCAATCGAAAGATGAACCTTGCAAACCATTTACTGAGTATGAAACCGTATCCAATTTAAATACATTGGCTAATCCTGAGATGTTACCAGTATTTGGTGTTGGGTTTACAGTGATGCTAATATTTGCAGGTTGCGAAGTACATGCGCCTTTGGTTATGGTTACAGAATAATTTCCTGAATAGGCTTGGTTGGTGTTTTTGATAGTTGGATTACGAAGCGAAGAAACAAAGCCCGCTGGGCCAGTCCAATTGTAGGTTGCCAAATCCGTAAAGGAAGCGAATAGTTGTAAGCTATCACCCGAACACAATTTGTTAACTGGGAAACTTGAAAGAGTAGGTGCAGTAGGCAAAGGAGTAACAAGCAATTCAGTTGAACCAACATTACTCGCACAACCAGCCACTGTAATTATACAGCTGTATGTTCCCGATTGAATGGGAATAGCTGAAATTAACGAAACATTTTGACTAGTTGAGGTAAAGTTAATTGGACCAGTCCAGCTATAAGCAGCACCCGAAACCGCAGGAATAGTTAGGTTCACATTGCTACGTTCGCAGTAAGGGCTATTGTTTGAAATAACGGGTGCTGCAGGTTTTACATTCACTACTACAATGGTAGCTTCTTCGGCCGATTTACACCCATTCACCACACAATATACTTTGTAAGCGCCTTCGCCTGATTTGGTAATGGAGTTTATACTTGGGTTACGTTGTGTACTTGTGAAATTATTTGGACCTGACCACACATAAGTGGCATTGCTAATTAATGACGCGGTTAAATCAAGTTTAGTTCCTTCGCATTGCGGTGAACTATTAGAATTAACAGGTGCAGTTGGTTTTGGTTTAACTATAAAACCAGTGCTGAAAGTGGCAGATGTACAACCTGAGTCTGTTGCTGTAACTAAATAGGTTCCATCATTAGTCGAATTTATGTTATTTATTACAATTGATTTTCCGTTTGATGAGTAGCTGTTTGGACCTGTCCAAGCATATGTTGCACTGCTGCTAGCATTTGTTCCGTTAACCGAGATTTGTAAAGTATCACCTGCACATAGAGGTGAATTATTAAAGACTGAAGTTACTACCGGTTTTTGTTTTACGGTAAGAACAGTAGAATAAGTACCAACAACACCACATTGAGAAGTGCTGAGGGTTACAGTATATGTTCCTGCCATAGCTTTTGTTACATTGTTTAAGTTAGGATTTTGACTAGCAGAAATAAATGTATTTGGTCCAACCCATCCATAGGTTGCACCATTTATAGTGGTAATGCTTAAACTTGTTGCTGAACCTTCACATGCAGGGCCTGTATTTGCCGCTATCGGTGTAACGGTTAGAGCATTTATAACTACATTTATATTTGAAGCAGGAGATGTTCCACAATTGGCAGTAGTCGCTGTTACACTATATATGCCAGCACCTGCTGCAATTACATTGCTTATTATTGGATTTTGAGCATTAGAGGTGAAGCCATTAGGTCCAGTCCACGAATAAGTAGCGCCTGCTACATTTGAGGCAAACAAGTTTAAGGTTTGCCCTGCACATACAGGTGAATTACTTGATGCAGTAGGAGATGGTGTAGATGCACTTACACTCACATTTATATTGGCTGCGTTTGAACTACAACCATTTACTGTTGCGATTACTGAATATAAACCTGCATCAGAACTAGTTATATTGGCTCTGGAAGGATTTTGTTGTGTTGAAGTGAAATTATTAGGGCCAGACCAGTAATAAGTTGCGTTAGCAATAGCGCTTGCAGATAAACTTAGAGTTTGACCAGCACATAATGCACCATTACTTCCAACTGTTGGAGAAGTTGGTTTAGGGTTAATTGTTACATTGGTACTAGCACTTGAGGAGGTACATCCATTCACCGTTACAGTAACATTATAGGTACCAGAATTAGCAAGGGTGGTTGTGGTTATACCTGGGTTTTGCAAACTTGAAAAATAATTGTTAGGTCCATTCCAATTGAATGTAGGATTTATATAGGTTCCTTGCGCACTTAATGATAGACTTTCACCTTCACATAAACTTTGAGCATTACCAACGGATGGTGTTGCAGGTTTAGCCAATCCAGCAACTCTGGTTGTGACTGGGTTGAAAGAACATCCAGGAAGCGAAACATTCAATGTATATAAACCCGTATCCGCTACAGTCAAATTTGTTCGATTAGGACTTTGCGCACTTGATGTAAATCCATTTGGACCAGTCCATGCATAGGTGCCACCCGGCACCAATGAAGCTGATAAATTTAATGTTTGACCAAAACAAATTGGAGAGTTACTTGTAGCAACAGGTGGTAAAATAGCTGCAACTATAACACTAGCAACAGCCGATGAACAAGTTCCATTAATAGTCATAACATCATATTGTCCAGCCATTAAACTACTAAAGTTTGTTCTTGAAGGATTTTGAGCAGTGGATGTATACCCATTTGGTCCAGTCCAATAATAAGTAGAGCCTGCAACTGTAGCACAAGTTAAACTCAATGTTGAGCCTATACAGTAGCTACCTCCCCCTCCAGCATTTGGCGCAGGAGCCGAAGAGCTAATACTTAAAGATTTGTTATCTGTGCAATATCTATAGTAACCTTCTATAGAGTCGGTTAATTTTACAGTATAAGTTCCACCAGATGCATAAACTACATTCGTATCTACTGCATTTCCACCTGTACTATTTCCAAAATCCCACGTATAAGTTACTGGATATACGCCAAAAAGTTTTCTCAAATTATAAAATCTACTATTATTTATGGCTGATGATGTAT
>RGVD01000235.1 GCA_010027395.1 Bacteroidota bacterium | reverse complement strand
TTACAAACTAGTTTGTAAGGTCTTTAATAATTTTAGTGGTCTCGCAGGGATTCAAACCCCGAACCTTCTCATCCGTAGTGAGATGCTCTATTCAGTTAAGCTACGAAACCTTTTTTTGTGAGGGCAAATATAAAGTTAATATTTTTATTCGCAACCAATACTTGTATTTTACTTTATATTTTTTCAATTAAAACAATTTGTTCTTGTAGTTGGGCATGTAACCCAGATGTTTAAATGCGTGGTCGGTAATCTCTCTGCCTCTTGGTGTGCGCATTAAAAATCCTTCTTGTATAAGATAGGGTTCATATACCTCCTCGATTGTACCTGCATCCTCGCCAATTGCTGTGGCTATGGTGGTTAAGCCAACAGGTCCTCCCTTAAATTTGTCGATAATAGTTCGTAATATTTTTACATCCATCTCGTCTAAGCCTTCAGCATCCACATTCAAGGCATTTAGTGCAAATTGTGCTATTTCTAAATCGATCGTGCCATCACTTTTAATTTGTGCAAAATCTCTAGTTCTGCGCAAAAGTGCATTGCCAATACGAGGAGTGCCCCTGCTTCTGCGGGCTATTTCGTAGGCGGCTTCTTCATCAATAATGGTTTTCATGATGTCGGCTGAACGACCAATGATGGTGCGCATCAAATCCCTATCGTAATATTGCAGGCGTGCATTGATACCAAACCTAGCTCTTAAGGGCGCAGTAAGCAATCCGGAACGGGTGGTGGCACCTATAAGAGTAAATGGACTGATTTCTATCTGAATACTGCGGGCATTAGGCCCGCTATCTATCATGATATCAATTTTATAATCCTCCATAGCTGAGTATAAAAACTCTTCAACAACAGGACTTAAACGATGTATCTCATCAATAAACAAAACGTCTCCCAGATCCAAATTGGTGAGCAAGCCCGCCAAATCGCCTGGTTTTTCGAGCACAGGACCAGAGGTAGTTTTGATATTTGATCCCAATTCATTGGCAATAATTTGAGCAAGGGTAGTTTTACCCAAACCTGGGGGGCCATGCAATAAGACATGGTCGAGGGCCTCACTGCGCTGTTTGGCAGCAGCTACAAAAACCCTTAGGTTTTCAATAATCTTATCCTGACCTGTAAAATCTTCAAAATTACGGGGACGCAACACACGTTCTAAATCGCGGTCGGTTTGTTGTAAATTTTCTTCTTCTGGATCGATGTTTGGATTACGCACTTTTCAAAAATATAGGTTTTTAGTATTTCGACAAGCAATATTATGTGAATTTGAAAATGTGATTATAAGTTAAGCTATAAAACTATTAAAGATATATATCTTAAAAAACTAAATTAAATGGTATGAGTTGATGTGTAAAAAAAAACACAGCAATTAATATGTCTCTCCTATGTTTTCATTTTCTTTTTCTTAGCCGAAGGAAAAAGAATATTGTTCAATATTAATCTATAACCAGGAGAATTAGGGTGCAGGTTCATATCTGTAGGGGGTTCTCCCACCATGTGTTGGTAGTCTTCTGGGTCGTGTCCTCCATAAAAAGTCCAAGTGCCTTTGCCGTATGTTCCATTGATATACCTGGCTTCTTCAAGGGCTTTGCTTTCGCCCATTATCAATACAGTGTTTTTAATAAACTGTTTTCTGAAAGCAGTGGTTTGTCCATAAAAACCTTTGATAGTTTTGGTGTGATTCTGACAAAGCATAGTTGGAACAATATCAAACTTAGCACTAAAATCAAACAAGGTAAAATAATCATTATCCTCGGTAACAGCACGTGTGCCTTGCATGGCATCTATGTATGAATACTCATATACATAAGGATCTAAATACAACTTATAATTTTTGAAGGCAAAACCTTTACTGAAATCAAGTTTTGAATCTGCGCTATAATCAGCAGGGTCTCCATCAAAAACACTTTCGCAAATATCCACTCCTTCAGCTGCCAGAGCAATGTCATAGCTATCTGTCGCACTACACATGGCAAACAAGAAACCACCTCCGCTCACAAAATCTCTTATTTTTTTTGATACAGCTAACTTCAATTCAGATACCTTTTTGAAACCATGTTTAGCTGCCATTGCTTCGGCTTCTCTTACTTCGGCTTTATACCAAGCGGCATTGGCAAACTGCCCATAGAATTTTCCATATTGCCCGGTAAAGTCCTCGTGGTGCAAATGCAACCAATCATACAAAGGTAATTTGCCATCCATAACTTCATCATCAAACACCACTTCATAAGGAATCTCGGCATAGCTTAAAACCAATGTTACAGCATCATCCCAAGGTTGTTTGGTTTTAGGTGAATATACAGCAATTTTTGGGGCTTTATGTAGCTTAACTAGTTCCATGTTCACATCAGGTTTGGCTATCTCAGTGAGTATCTCAGTTACTTGTCCCTCACTTATTACTTCAAATGTAACCGAACGTATTTTGCATTCTCTTTCAAATGCTTCATTATAGGGCAACATAAAACTTCCTGCTTTATAGTTCAAAAGCCAATCTACATCTATTTCTTTTTGCAAAACCCAATAAGCCATCCCATAAGCCTTTAAATGGTTTTTCTGGGACTCATCCATAGGCAACAAAATGCGCGTAGCAAAAATTTGAAGGCTAAGTAAACTAAATATTATAGCTACCTTAATTTTCATTTTGTTGATATAGTTTACTAATACTTTGTGTAATTTTTTCATACAATTCTTTCAATTCCATATTTTGATTGAGCAAATTTAGATGCTTATCAATGGTATTTCTATCATCCCTTTTAGCAGGTCCTGTTTGGTTATACAAGGGATTACTCCGACAAGCTTTCCTTGCCGTTTCAGTAATGAGGGGTTTCAATAAATCAAATGATAAATTTTGTTTACTCAACAAGTCATTTGCCAAAACGTATAAATGATTGGTAAAATTATTGGCCATTACAGCAGCTAAATGATAGTATTGCCTTTGCTCTGAATTGATAAAATGCACATGATGGCTTATTTTATCTGCCAATGATTCTACTAACCTTAATGTTCCGGCATTACTAGCTTCCAAGCAAATGGGTATTTCACTTGCGTTAGGCAAATCGTTTTTTATGATAGTTTGCAAGGGGTAAAATACTGCCCTATCTTTATGAGCAGAGAGCTCATCTATAGATAACATTCCACTGCAATGAGCAACAATGGAATTAGTTTTTATTTGATTGGCTACAAAAGCTATGGCATCATCTCGTAAGGCTACAAATGTGATGTCTGCCTTATCATCCAAATTTGCCACATCATTCAAATAATGGGTTTGGAAGGTATTAGCAAGCACCTGTCCTTGTTCAAGGTTTCTACTACAAATACTATGGATAGCTACATCGGTTTTGGCAAATGAATCTGCTAAAAACCAAGCCATATTTCCCGAACCTATAATATTTATTCTAATCACTTATGCAACCACAATTAGGTGAGCAAGATAACCAATATTAATTTCTCTCAAAAATAATATATGATACCCTTCATTTCTATGAAATCTCATGGCTAATTTTATTTTTATTTTTGAAAAACTACATGTTAAAGTACGGAATAAATAATTGAAACTTCATCTCAACTTTTTCCAACAATCAGTTCTTTTTTATCATTGAAATACATTCTTAATAATAAAAAAAAGTGCGACAATTTTGTAGAATATCACCCACAAAAAAGAACTTTTAAATGCCAATACGATTTGATAAACGTCCCTGCAA
>RGVD01000234.1 GCA_010027395.1 Bacteroidota bacterium | reverse complement strand
TACTCCCTTGGTAAACGTCAAATTTTCTGTTTGCTAACTATAACTATACATAAGCAAAATGGGACTATTTGAGAGTAAAATTAGACTATCGGCTGATTACGGTTTCTAGAGATTATCATTAATCCTACAAAGGTTATAAGCCCATTGGCTATGAGTAGTTCATTGCCAAATTGATAACCACCAAACCATTCTTTGGAGTTGGTGTCTAATACATAACAAACAATGGGAGATACCAAGCAAATAAAAGGTACCCATTTGTCCATAACAAAGCGTTTGCTGAATAAACCAAATGCAAACATTCCTAAAAGGGGTCCATACGTATAACCTGCAAATTTGAATACTTGATTTATGACAGCATCATTGTTGAGCTCTTTAAAAAGCACAATCAACAGTAAAAGCAAAACAGCAAAACCTATATGTATGAATTGCCTGTTTCTTTTTAAGGTTGCCGTTTCATGCTTCTCATCATAACCTAAAAAATCTATACAAAAAGAGGTGGTAAGGGTAGTTAGAACGCTGTCTGCACTGCTAAAGGTGGCAGCAGTGATACCTAAAATAAAAACAATGGCTCCTACTCCACCCACATTGTTAAGTGCAATGCTTGGAAAAAGCTGATCTGTTTTAGATGGTATGTTAAGACCATTTTGTTGTGCGTATAAGTACAACAATGCTCCCAATGAAACAAAAAGCAAATTAATAAAAACCACTACCACACTAAACCATCGGATATTTTTCTGCGCATCACCTAGACTTCTGCAGCTTAGATTCTTTTGCATCATGTTTTGATCTAGTCCTGTCATAACAATGGCAATGAACATACCCCCCATAAATTGTTTAACAAAATGGTTTTTACTCATCCAATCATCAAAGAAAAATATTTGGCTATTTGGACTTTGTCTTACTGCAACAATAGTTTCAGCTAGATTTAAGTGAAGCTCTTTACAAACAAAATAAATGGAAAAAATTACACCCAACAAAAGAAAACCCGATTGCAATGTATCTGTCCACACAAGGGTTTTTATGCCACCTTTATAAGTGTACAACAAAATTAAGGCAATCACTATGGCTGCTGAAAGGGCAAAGGGTATGTGAAATGAAGAAAAGAAATATATATCCAATACAATTAAGGCAATGTAGAGCCTAAAAGCAGCACCCACTAATCGTGATACGAGGAAAAAGAAAGAGCCGCTTTTTTGGGAAGAAGTACCAAAACGTTGATGTAAGTAGCTATAGATTGATGTTAAATTCAGTCGATAATATAGAGGCAAGAGTAATTGTGAAATAACCAAATAGCCTATCACATAACCAAAGACCATTTGCATATAACTAAACTGATTCGTACCCACTGCACCAGGCACTGAAATAAAGGTAACGCCTGATAGTGAATCTCCAATAAGACCAAAAGCTACAATATACCAAGGCGATTGTTTGTTGCCTATAAAATAAGAGTCAGAACTGGCATTTCGACTGGTGTACCACGCAATTAAAAGTAACAAGGCAAAATATCCTACTACTGATGAAAGGATTATGTAAGGTGACATGAGGCAAAAATATACGCTTTAGCTAAGAGCAAAAAAATAGTTAATAACAAACAAACCTGCATAAAAAAACGCTGCTTTATTTCTAAAGCAGCGTTTCGGTATAAAAACGAATTAATTAGTACATTACATATACTTTGGTTGAACCAGCATTATCAGCAGCTACAGCTGAAAAATAAATTAAACCTTGAGTTCCTGAAGCCGTTTTAAAGGCAATTACATCATCTTGCTTGATACCAGTTACTTTATCAACAGCACCAGCAGAGAAATCAACTGTATTGATAAGCACATTGGTTTTAAGATTGTCTTTATAATTTAAGAATTGAACTTTTGTAATTGAAGTGGTTTTAAATTGAGTAGCATTTTTAGTAGCCCATCCACCTATTTCATTGCCCCAAATTACTTGCGCACCATCCATATTAGCAGGCGCTGCAAATGAATTTAAGCCTGTAGCACCATAATAATAGACAAAATCAATTTTTGCTGAATTAGCTTTTGCGGTGCCGCTTGCACCTGCAGTATAGGCTGTAAAATTATCAGCAATTCCCAAAAATTTATATTCAACCATTGTATTAGTCTGTGCACCTAATTCGATTAAATTAGAGGTAGCAATTGAATTATTTTGAACAGCAGTATAAGTAATTGAAGTTTTGGTTGTTTGTGCTTTACTATCAGTTACTGAATAAGTGAAGGTAACCATTGTACCTGGAACAAGCGTTACACCAGTTAACAAACTTGAAACAGGTAAAGACAATGAAAATCCATTGATTTGTGAAGCCATTACATTGCCGCTTGACAGGGTAGTAGCTGCAGCTGAATTCACTTGTCTTTCGATTTTGTTAGTTACAAGGATCGTTCCAGATTGAGCTGTCACGTTTACATTTAATATTGAATTTTGGGCTTTTAAATCATAGTCGCCAGTTGCGAAACTGTCTTTTAAAGTAATTACAGGACCATTCGGAACAGTAGTTGTTGCTGTAGTATCGTCTTTTTTACATGATACTAATACCAATGAACTGGCTACGAATAAAAATAATAATGTTTTGATTGTTTTTTTCATTTTTTGGGTTTTAAAATTTAGTTTACAAATTTAGTATTTAATAACATAGAAACGCAAATTTGTGACTAATCTTATTGGTAATTTGTTGTGTGGCAAAAAAATTTACAATTGTCTATATGCCGAAGACAGCCGCACACCATGTGTTTTTGGTTTGATGGCTTTCAAAAGAAAAGCCATATTTTTTAGCTTCAGCTATTAAATCTTGAAGGTCAGACTCATAAAAACCACTTATAAGCATATATGTTCCTGATTTAGAAATCTGAACCAGCTTTTCGAAACTGCTTACCAAGATGTTTTTATTGATATTGGCTAGGATGACATCGTATTTTTTTGACAAATCTATTGTCTCAAGCGTGCCTTGTTCAAAGTATAAATTGTCTATGCAGTTGAGTTTCGCATTCTCCAATACATTGTCAGCCGACCAATCGTCAATATCAATGGCCATAATATGTTGGGCTCCCAATTGGGCAGCAAAAAAGCCCAAAACACCTGTACCACAACCATAATCAAACACATCTTTACCAATAAAACCAATGGCTTGCATTAGGCCTAAAACCAATTGCGTGGTTTCATGATGGCCCGTGCCAAAGGTATTTTTAGGTTGAATGGTTATTTCGTATTTGTATGTTTGGCTCAAACTATGAAAGGGCGCTTTCACCACTATGTCATCATTGATGATAATGGGCTCAAAATCCGCTTCCCAAATGGCATTCCAGTTTTGAGCAGGCATGTTCTCCTCTGCAACCATGTCTTTAGTGATACCATACTTTTCGCAAACGCCATAAAACTGCTCTGCATTAAAAGCATCCTTTACCATATAAGCCTCAAAGCCATAAATCCCTCAAAGCCAATATCTGCCAACTCGGCTATCACAATTTCTGAAATGCTTGAAGGGCAATTGATTTTAAATACTTGGTAATCCGTCATGGTTTTAGGCTATGGATAAAATGTTTTCAAATTAAATAAAAACTAGGCAAAGCAGCTATGACAATATTTTGGGGAGAAGGATTTAGCCGTTGTTGGTGTTCTTCACCAACAACATTATAGAGCTATTGAGAATCACCTTCAGAAAAATAAATGTCAGATGGAAACTCCTGACATCATAAAAA
>RGVD01000233.1 GCA_010027395.1 Bacteroidota bacterium | reverse complement strand
GTGTTGCTGAAATTTCTGCTTTTGACCCAGCGTCAAAAAGAATGTTTGTTACAAATGGACCAGATAACACAATGAGAATTGTTAATTTATCTAATCCATCAAGTCCAAGCCAAATTAGTTCAATTTCTATGGCTCCTTTTGGAAGCGACATTACTTCGGTTGCTTGTAACAAAAAAGGAATCATTGCTGCTGCCATTTTAGATTCGAATGCTAAAACAAATGCAAGCAGTATTGTATTTTTTGACATTAATGGAAACTTTATTAGTAAAGTAAAAGTTGGTGCCAATGCCGATAATGTAGTTTTTACTCCAAATGGACAAAAAGTTTTGGTAGCTAACGAAGGTGAACCAAATGTTGGATATACTATTGATCCAGAAGGTTCAGTTTCAATTATTGATGTTTCTGGTGGATTTACTGGATTAACTCAGTCAAATGTTCAAACGGCTGGTTTTACTGCTTTTAATGGAACTACCTTAGATCCTAAAATTAGAATTTTTGGTAAAATTCAATCAGGTGGAAGTTTTTTAAGAAACTCCACCGTAGCTGAAGATTTAGAACCTGAATATATTACTGTTTCTGACGATAATTCAACTGCTTGGGTTACCTGTCAAGAAAACAACGCAGTAGCTGTAGTTAATATTAACACTGCAACCGTTACCGCCTTATTACCATTAGGCTTTAAAAATCATAACCTAGCTGGAAACGGTTTAGATCCATCAGACAGAGATAATGGTTCGAATGGAGCGCTTGCTAAAATAGATACGTTTAATGTATTTGGATTGTATTTACCTGATGGTATATCATCTTATAATGTTGGAGGTCAAACCTATTTTATTACAGCCAACGAAGGTGATGCAAGAGCTGATTGGGGAACTGCCAACAATGAGGAAAATAGAGTGGGAGATGCAGCTTATGTTTTAGATACTGTGAAATTTGGTGGCGCTTCAAAAGTTGCTGCATTAAAAGCAAATACAAGCTTGGGCAGATTAACTGTTACCAATCGTTATGGTGATTTTAACAATGATGGTAAATTTGATAGTATTTTTGCCTTTGGTGCGCGTTCATTTTCTATTTGGAATGGAACAACAGGTGCTCTAGTATGGGATAGCAAAGACGAATTTGAGCAAAAAACTAAAACACTATTTCCATCAAATTTTAATACAGGACATACTACCAATGCTATGGATGATAGAAGTGATAACAAAGGTCCAGAACCAGAATCAGTAACAGTTGGAAAAATTTTAGACAGTACTTATGCATTTGTAGCATTAGAAAGAATGGGCGGTATTATGATTTACAATATCACTAACCCTAATAGCCCATATTTTGTTCAATACATAAACACAAGAAACTTTGCTGTTTCTCCTAGTCAAGCTAATTTAGCTACAGTTGGAGATTTAGGTCCAGAAGGAATAGTTTTTGTTCCTAGAAACGAAAGTCCAAATGGAAAAGATTTAATCTTATTATCAAATGAAGTAAGCGGAACTGTTGCTGTTTTTCAAGTTAATTCTCGCAGTGCATTCCAAATGCAAGTATTGCATGCATCAGACATGGAAAGTGGTATTGATGCGCCAATTGATGCGCCAAACTTTGCTGCTGTTTTAGATACTTTAGAAGGCACCTATGTTAATACCGTAAAATTAGCTTCTGGTGATTGTTACATTCCTAGTCCGTTTTTAAGCGCTGGTGAAGATGCAAGCATGCAAACTCCCTTACGTAATACTGTGAGCAGTTATTATTCAGGAACATCTGCTGTAAGACCAGCTATTGGTAGAACAGATATTGCTATGATGAATATTATGGGTTTCCAAGGTTCAGCTTTTGGTAACCATGAGTTTGATTTAGGAACTCCTGAAGTAAATAGCATTATTGGTGTAGATATAAGAAGCAACGGTGCTGACAAGCGTTGGGTTGGTGCTCAATTTCCTTATTTAAGTGCTAACCTAAACTTTGCTAATGATGTTAATTTAAGTTATTTAACTACCACACAAAGATTATCAGTTGATAGTTTCAAAACGTCACCAACAATTACTGCAAATAGCCAAAAGAAAGGTATCGCTCCTTCGGCAATTATTGAAATGAATGGCGAAAAAGTTGGTATAGTAGGTGCTACTACTCAAGTATTAGCTGCTATTTCATCTCCAGGTGCTACTACTGTAATCAGCGGTGGAAGTGATAACATGCCTGCTTTAGCAGCAGTTTTGCAACCAGTTATTGATTCATTAAGAGCAATGGGAATCAACAAAATTGTTTTAATGAGTCATTTACAACAATTGGCTAATGAAAAAGCATTAGCGCCATTATTAAAAGGTGTTGATATTATCATAGCTGGAGGTTCACATTCATTATGTGCCGATGGCAATGATAGAATTAGAGTTGGAACAACTAAAGTGGATAAATACCCTATATTAACTGTAAACAACGATAACGAGCCAGTTGCTATTTTAAACACTACAGCTGAGTGGAAATATGTTGGTCGTTTTGTTTGTGATTTTGATGCCAATGGAGTTTTATTGACAAACTTATTAGATTCAACTATCAATGGTGCTTATGCAGCTGATACGGCTATGGTAACTTCTTTATATGGTTCATACTCTGCTGGCTTTACTGCTGGTAGCAAAGGAGCTAATGTTAGAACTTTAACTTCAGCAATTGCTACAGTAATTAATAATAAAGATGGTAATAAATTTGGTAAAGCAAGCGTATTTTTAGAAGGTAGAAGAGATTTTGTAAGAACAGAAGAAACCAACTTTGGTAATTTATCTTCTGATGCGAACTTATGGTATGCTCGTCAATATGATAACCAGGTAAAAGTTTCTATAAAAAACGGTGGTGGAATTCGTTCTGCAATCGGAAATGTTAATTCAGTTGGAAGTGCAACAGTTTTAGAAAAAACATTGGCTAATCCAAGTGCAGGTAAATTAAGTGGCGATATTTCGCAATTAGATATTGAAAACTCTTTACGATTTAACAATGGTTTAGTTATAGGTAGAGTAAATATTGCTGGTTTAAAACGTATTTTAGAACACGGTATTTCAGCTACTAAGCCTGGTGCTACACCAGGTCAGTTCCCTCAAGTTGCTGGTGTATCATTTAGTTATGATACAACTAAAGTTGCTGGAAGCAAAATTCAATCTCTGGTAATTACCGATTCAACTGGAAAAATCGAAGATATTGTTTATAAAAATGGTTCATTTTTAGGAGATACTTCAAGAACAGTAAAATTTGTAACTCTTGACTTTTTATACACTGGTGGAGATAACTATCCTTTCTCAGCCAATTCAAACTTAAGAGTAAACTTAGATACAGCTTTAAAAAATGCTGGTATAGCAACATTCGCAACAATAGGTAAAGAGCAAGATGCTTTTGCTGAATACATGGGGAATATTTATTCAAGCACTCCTTACAGTTTGAAAGACACATCAATATTAGGTGACAAAAGAATCCAATTATTAAATGCTAGAAATGAAAATATTTTTGCAGCAGGTACTGGTCTAAGTACCACGCAAAGTCCATATTTACTTCCTGTTAAAGCGGGAGTAGTTATTAATTCAGTGTTATCTGTTGGAGATTCTGCAAATGGTTACAAAATGGTAGGTATTCCTGATGGATTAGGAGCATATGATAACGGTAATGGAACTTTTACATTATTAATGAATCATGAGTTAACCGCTACAAGTGGTATTGCTAGAGCACATGGCTCAACTGGTTCATTTGTAT
>RGVD01000232.1 GCA_010027395.1 Bacteroidota bacterium | reverse complement strand
GCTGATTTGATATTTTTAGCATTAAGTACTAATTCTGATGATATTTTCTTATTACGCGAAGCAAATAAAATAGATAAAAAAGAATCTTCAGAAAAACTAAATTATGTTTCAATTAAAATAATGAAAGAATGTATTGTTGATTCAATGACTAAAGAATATGAAAATTTAGTTGAAAATAATGAAATTGAATTAGATAATAATAGTTTAATTAATGATTTTATATTTTTATGTTATCTTTTAGGTAATGATTTTTTACCACATTTACCTTCATTAAATATTCATAAAGATGGTATAGAATATTTATTGGAAGCTTATATGGAAGTATTTTTTGAATTGCAATCAGATAAAAATTACTATTTACTAAATATTAATAATAAAATAAATATAAATAATGATTTTTTAGAAAAAATTATTGATAAATTAGCAAGTAAAGAAGATGCTATTTTACGAGAACATTATGCTCAGAAAAAAAGAATGATGAGATGTGACTCAAATGATACATATGATCAGGAAATTCATAAAATAGAAAATCTACAATTTAAAATAAACGATCCTATTGAATTGGGTTCTGATAATCCCAAAGAATGGAGAGAACGATATTATAAACATTATTTTGGTTGTGAATCAGAAGAAAGTATAGAAAAATTTTGTAAATTATTTGTTAAGAACTATTTAATAGGAATTAAATGGGTCACATTATATTATTTTGATAAATGTCCATCTTGGGATTGGTATTTTCCATATGAACATCCACCATTTTTATCAGATATTAAAAAATATATGAAAGATTTTAAAATTAATAAATTTAAATTTAACGAAGGTGTTGCGCTAAAACCTTTCGTACAATTATTATGTGTATTACCACAACAGTCTAATTATTTATTACCTAAAAATCTACAAAAAATAATGACAAATGGTCATTCATCATTAGCTCATTTATATCCAACAGATTTTGAACAAGATTATTTACATAAAACAAAATATTGGATGGCGATACCAATATTGCCTCAATTAGAAATAAATTTAGTAAAATATGTTTATAATAAATATCAAGATGAATTAACGAAAGAAGATAAATTTAGAAATAGATTATGTGATAATTTAGTTTTTAACTAGATATAAAATGGTGTGATAAGAAGCTAATTAAACCAATAATTACATCGAATAATAAAAATATCCAAGAATTATTATTTTTGTTTATAGCATACCAAGCAAATAAACCATATAATATAGCATGTATAGGTCTCATATTATTCCACCAAATTTTATCACCAAATACTTCTGCTCCAGTTTGTCTTGAATTTGTAAAGAAAATATATGTAAATCCAATTGCTGGTAACAATGCTAAATAACCCAATAGATGTAAATATTTTACATCTATATTTTTTGCAATATAAACAAAACCAAATCGTGTGCCCATACATCCAATTAAAAATAACAGATAACGTTTATGTAAATCATTCATATATAATATATTAGAAAAATATATTATAAATATTCAATAATTTCTTAGATACTTTAATTTTTTTTTTAATATTACTAATTGAAAAGGAAAAAATGACAACTATATAACCATTCACATCAAGTTACAATGGAAATATCAAAAGAACACATTATTCATCTTATACATGTAGAAAAATTAATTACGATAAGGGTAGATATGAAGAATATACAATAGATTATTTTATAAATTCAACAAAAAGTTGATATTTATATTCATTACAAAATAACTATAAAATGTAATGTTTCGTAATATTAAACGCATAGGTCATCTGCTTACATTTGAAAATAATATTTGGGGTGACAGATTTCATAAAGTGTATGTTCCAGTGTCACATGTGACTATTCGAAAAGATTTTCTAGAGAATCGTGCCCATAGAACGATAGAGGTGTCTAATATATCAGATAAATGGTGGGCGTCATACGAGAATGAAACAGAATGTGAAAAAGTATTTCAAGAATTCCTTTCTAATATTCAAGAATATAAACAGACTGTTGTTTGCTATTTTGCAGTTTTTTGATTACAATCTCATATGAAAATGAATATCAGTCTAAAGAACACATCATTTATCATATACGAGTAGAAAAAATTAATGATTACGTGTCTTGTTATAGAACATATCTGAATCTGAGTCCTGATAATATGGAAGATATGTAATAAATTATTTTATAGAGAAACCTAAAAATTGATATTTATATATCCTATTATAATAGATATATAGATACAATGGAAATAGCAAAAGAACGCATCCGAAACTGGACTGGTGAAACTATTGTTTCAACTACTGATTCAACTACTGGTGAAACTATTTTTTCATATACTTCAGGTGCATTGGATTTGTCGGATCTAGGATTGACGGAACTTCCTGAACTTCCATCGGGTCTTACCAAGTTATATTGTCTCCGCAATCAACTGACGACGCTTCCTGATACTCTTCCAGCAACTCTTACACTGTTAGTATGTTCCTTGAATCGGTTGACCACGCTACCAGATACGCTTCCTGTGAGTCTCAAAGAGTTATATTGTTGTTTCAATCAGCTGACTATTCTACCCGATACTCTTCCGGTGGGTCTTACAAAGTTAGATTGTCGTGGAAATCAGCTGACCACGCTTCCTGATACTCTTCCTGTAAGTCTTACACTCTTAAATTGTCGTGCAAATCAGCTGACCATACTCCCCGATAGTCTTCCATCGGGTCTTACAACATTACATTGCAATGAAAATCAGCTGACTACTGTTCCCGAAACTCTCCCTGCTGGTCTTATACAGTTATATTGCGAAAACAATCAGCTGACCATGCTACCTGATATTCTTCCAACCGGTCTTACATATTTATGGTGTCATAACAATCTACTGACTAGGCTACCTACTCTTCCTGTGGATCTGACATATTTAGTTTGTGACAGCAATCGGCTGACGACTCTACCCAATACTCTTCCTACATGTCTTAAAATGTTATATTGTTCCGACAATTTGCTGATGACGCTACCTGATACCCTTCCTCAGAGTCTTGAAATATTCTTGTGTGAGAACAATAAATTTCCAAACCGTGAATATCAGGAGCCTTTTCCTGTGTATGTCGGTCGTGTGAATGCAATTGTTGAGGCAGCCAGTAAAGAACGCATCGTTGCACGGTGTGCTCTCTACTTTGAAGAACTTGCTCAGAAGGTATGGCATCCGTCGCGGGTAGAGGGCTTAATGTTAGCGGGCGTGGATATGGAAGATATGTAATAAATTATTTTATAACAAAACCTAAAAAATTGATATTTATATATGTATTATAATAGATATATAGATACAATGGAAATAGCAAAAGAACGTATTCGTAACTGGATGTACTGGGGGTCGGGTGATCTACAACTGATGTATCTTGGACTCACAGAACTGCCTGAACTTCCTGAGGGTCTTAAGATACTATATTGTGATGGCAATAAGCTGGTGTCGCTACCAGACACACTTCCTTCCACTCTTGTCACGTTAGATTGTGCCGACAATCAACTCACAGCACTGCCAAATACTCTTCCAGCAGGTCTAACAGAGCTCATTTGTAACAATAATCAACTGTTGTCGCTTCCCGATACGCTTCCTGCGGGTCTAACAGAGATCATTTGCAACAATAATCAACTGTTGTCGCTTCCCGATACGCTTCCTGTGGGACTCAAATTGTTAAATTGTCGCAAAAATCAGCTGGTGTCGCTACCCGATACGCTTCCTGTGGGACTCAAATTGTTAAATTGTC
>RGVD01000231.1 GCA_010027395.1 Bacteroidota bacterium | reverse complement strand
TTTGGGTAGGCCATAAAATCATCTCCCATAGCAAAGACATAGCTTGTGCTAACGTTTTGTTTTGGAAGAAAAGCATCAGATGGATTTTTGATACTAAACAATTCCGAATCTTTATAACTTAGGTTACGCCCTTGTTTATATCTTAGGTTTGTGCTAGTGCTTCTATCTCCCACAATTTTTACTGCATTTTTTACCCTAATTGAGCCATGGTCTGTAGTTATTATAATACGAGCATCTTTTGAAGCGATGCGCTTAATGGCATCAAACAAGGGAGAATGATCAAACCAAGAAGCGGTTATACTTCTATATGCTGCTTCGTCCTCTGCCAACTCTTTCATCACATTCATCTCAGTTCTAGCGTGGCTAAGCATATCTACAAAATTATAAACTATTGCATTTAGTTTATTGCTGAACAAATTTGGAATTTTATCAACCAAATCTTTACCAGCATTAAGGTTGGTAATTTTATTGTATGAAAACTTTCCGTTAAAGCCTAAGCGCTGCAAATTGCGGCCTAGTAAATCCTCTTCATGTATATTTTTACCTTCCTCGTCTTCTTCATTCACCCACAAATTAGGATATATTTTCTCTATTTCGCTTGGTAACATTCCTGCAAAAAAGCTATTACGTGCATAATGCGTAGTAGTAGGTAAAATGGTCATGTAAGCTTCGTCACTCACCAAATTGAAATGCTCGCTCAAAGGTTGTTGAACCATTTTCCATTGATCATACCTAAAATTATCAATCATGATTATAAAAGTAGGTTTATCATCTTTAAGGAATGCACCTAATTTTTTATTAAGCACAGTATGACTCATCAATGGTGTTGCTTCGCTTGGTTTCTTCAAAAAGTTCACAAAGTTCTTAGCCACCCATTTGCACCACTCATTGGTTGCTTCCTTTTTTTGCATAGCCAAAATCTCTTCCATACCAGTATCACCACTCTTGGCTAATTCAAGTTCCCAAAAAACCAATTTTTTATATAATGCAAACCAATCATCAAAGCTATTCACATCATTCAATTCCATACCAATTTGCCTAAAATCTTGTTGGTAGTTTTGTGCCGTTTTTTCAGTAACAAGTTGTTTGCTATCAAAAATTCGTTTTAGAGATAACAATATTTGGCTTGAATTTACAGGCTTAATTAAATAATCAGCTATTTGATTACCAATGGCATCTTCCATGAGGTTTTCTTCTTCACTTTTGGTAATCATTACCACTGGGGTTTCAGCCTGAATCATTTTTATTTGTGCTAAGGCTTCTAGTCCACTTATGCCAGGCATATTTTCATCTAAAAAAATTACATCATATCGTTTTAGTTTAGCCGACTCAACAGCATCAACTCCACTCGTTACGGTTTCCACATCAAAGCCTTTGTTACGTAAATAAATAATATGTGGCTTTAAAAATTCAATTTCATCGTCAGCCCAAAGGATTACTGGATTTGGCATGTGTTGGTTTTATTAGTTTAATGCAAAGATTAGAAAGATTGCTTGATTAGCAAATGAATTATTTAAACGAAGAAGTTAATCTAAAATTACTAACTTGACTGAAGATAATCCGAAAAGCTTCACTAGCAGAATTCTATATTTTACAAGTGCATAAAAATCAATCTTTCAAGGCTTTTTTATAAACCTCTAGGCAACGTTTTCGGGCAAATTCATGTTGTACAATGGGTTTAGTGTAGTATGAGCTAAAAACCTCTGGAACCCATTTTTTAATATACTTCATTTCTTTATCAAACTTCTCGGTTTGCAATTGAGGATTAAACACCCTAAAGTATGGGGCTGCATCTGTTCCAGATCCAGCAGCCCATTGCCAGCCACCATTGTTTGCACTTAAATCAAAGTCGAGTAATTTCTTAGCAAAATAAGCTTCTCCCCATCTCCAATCAATTAATAAATGCTTGGTTAGAAAACTAGCAACAATCATTCTCACTCTATTATGCATGAAACCTGTTTCATTTAATTCCCGCATGCCTGCATCTACAATAGGATATCCTGTTTTACCATCACACCAAGATTTAAAATCCTCTTCATTATTTCGCCATTCAATTCTATCATAATTTGGACGAAAGGAAGATTGAGCAACATGAGGAAAATGAAACAATATCATCATGTAAAAATCCCTCCAAATAAGTTCATTAATCCAAGTGTCATTAACATAAAAGGCTTTTCTTGCTTTCTCTCTTATACTTATGGTACCAAATCTAAAATGTAGTCCTAACATTGAGGTTCCCTTCAAGGCAGGAAAATCTCTATTTAGTGTATAATTTTTTATCAACCCAAGGGTAGTTTCATTCTTAGGAAAAATGAATCCGGTAGATTCAAATCCAATTTCATTCAAGCTTAATAATTTTTGAACCGATTCAACTTTATAAAAGTTTTCAAAATACTTTTCATTGGGATATGATTGTAAATGAAAATCTTTCAATTTTAATCGCCATTTTTTTGAATAGGGAGTAAATACTGTGTAAGGTTTTCCATCGTCTTTCAACACTTCATTCTTCTCGAAAATACACTGATCTTTAAAAGTGTTAAAGTGTACACCTTTACTTTCACAGTATTCTTGAAATAATTCATCACGTTTGATGGCATTGGGCTCGTAATCGTGGTTTATAAAAACCGCCTTAATCGTGTATTTCTCAAATAAATTCGCCCAAACGCTTTTCACCTCACCATATTCAACAATCAAATCCGAATGCATAGCATTTAATTTCGATTTTAACTCGGTAATTTGATGATGAATGAATTCAACTCTTCTATCTTTTTTATCTTCAAGTTTTTCTAAAATCTCTTTGTCAAATATGAACAATGGTAAGACAGGATACTTTCCCTTTAAGGCATGATATAAACCTGCATTATCATCAAGGCGCAGATCCCTTCGGAACCAAAATATGGCGATTTCTTGTTTCATTATGTATTAAATCTTTTAAAACAGATTTTGTTTTAATCCAACCTATGTAAAAACAAAAAACCCGCTCAGTTGAAGTTGAACGGGTTTCGAATTATTGATTAGTAATTATTTTTTGTTTCTTTCTTTCAATTTTTTGATGCCGTATCCGATACCTGCTACCGCTAAAATCGAAAGTCCACCATCAACTGGCACATCGATAGGATCGTCTCCAAATCCTCCTCCACCGCCACCTGGTTGTGCTTGAGCAGCAACTGCTAATAATAGCATGATTGATGCGCTTAGTAATTGTTTTGCTGTTTTCATAGATGTTTATATTATGTTGTTATTTGATAAATTTAACAGTGTTTGAATAACCATTTTCTGTGTTACTCACTTTTACCAAGTAAGCGCCACTAGTTAATTTTTCTATATCTAATGATTTTTTGCTACCCATCATGTCAACATTCATCACTTCAACACCAGATACATTATAAACGGTTACAACTGAGTTTTTGAAATTTGCATTTAGTACTTCAATATTCAAAAGATCAGTAGCAGGATTTGGATAAACGTTTAAGCTAGCTTTTCTTCCAGCTAAAACCGACTCAACAGAACTTGTTTTATTTACAAAAATCAATTCTAATCTGCCATCCAATGTAGACTCTGGTCTAGAATCAATATTAAATGAATAATTATCATTTACACGTAAATCAGTAATGGTATTGTTATAATTATCTTTTAAATAAACATTAATATCATTGTCAAACGACTGAACTTGATTGAACTTAATTGTGTAATTTCCTTCAGCTGATACCCAAGCTGCTAAAGGGACAACCTTGGCATTCATACTTTTTAGTTCCAAATAGTTAACCATACTATATTTATCAGCACCAAAATATGAACTGATAT
>RGVD01000024.1 GCA_010027395.1 Bacteroidota bacterium | reverse complement strand
AATTCTCCAGTGGCGTCTGACTCGAAAATATAAACTTGTAAGTGGATTTCTGACTGAGCGCTTTCAATCAACTCAATTAGTTTAGAAAAATATTCATCACCACTTTTGAGTAACTCAATTTTGTTACCATAGCGAAAAGGATATACACCTAATTTTGATTTTATCATACAAAAGGATTTTATTAAGTGTATAAGGCTGAATGGCTTTTAGCCAAATAACTAATGAGTTATTTATGGATTTCATTTATCCATTCTTATCATAGGCTTTGATAATATCTTTCACTAGCTTATGTCTCACAACATCTTCATAGGTCAAGTATTGAAAAACAATCCCATCAATATTTTCAAGAATATTTACTGCCTTTACAAGACCTGATTGTTGTTTTTTCGGTAAATCAATTTGGGTTAAATCACCTGTAATGATAAACTTGGCATTCGGCCCCATGCGTGTTAGAAACATTTTAAGTTGCAAGTCGGTAGCATTCTGAGCTTCATCCAAAATTACATAGGCATTGTCGAGCGTCCTTCCACGCATAAAGGCCATTGGAGCAATTTCAATTACACGTGTTTCAATAAATTGCTTAAGTTTTTCGGGCTGAATCATATCATCCAAGGCATCATATAAAGGACGTAAATAGGGATCGATTTTTTCTTTTAAATCCCCAGGTAAGAAACCTAAACTCTCTCCAGCCTCCACTGCAGGGCGGGCTAAAATGATACGCTTTATTTCTTTGTTCTTTAAGGCCTTTACAGCTAGTGCTACTGCAGTGTATGTTTTTCCTGTACCTGCAGGACCGATGGCAAACAGAATATCATTTTTAGCAAGTAAATCAACCATTTTGAGTTGGTTGGGGGTTTTGGCCCTTATAATTTTACCTCCATTGCCATGAAGAATGACATCACTATTTTCTGTTGTAAGCAATTCCGATTCGGTAATCATACCTGAAAAAAGTGCTTGCATTTGCACATCACCTATGCTGCCATATCGATTTAAATGTGTAGTTAGTTTTTCAAGCTTCTCTTCAAAAATATTCATTTCAGTGTCGTCACCACTTAAAAAAATATTATGACCACGACTTAGAATCTTAAGTTTTGGAAAATGGGTTTGAAATGTTTTTAGGTGCTTATTATGTGAGCCCCACAATTGGGCAGGCTCAATATCTTCGATTAACAGCTCTCTTGAATTCAAATTATGTTTTGTATGGTGTTAAAGTTTATTTTTGCTCGAATTTATAAAAAATAGAATTAATAATTGCCACTAATTAGCATTACATCCGATTTTGGGTCTGACAGTCATTATGTAGCTGCTTTAAAAGCACATATTTTGCAATTACTGCCGGGTGCTACCATTTTGGATATAAGCCACAATATTACTTCTCATAACATCCTTCAGGCTGCTTTTGTTGTTAGAAATTCATATAAAAATTTTCCAGACGGTTCTGTCCATCTTATTGCCGTTGATAGTAATATTGATAAATATAAGAAATACTTGGTTTTAGAACATGCCAATCAGTATTTCATTACATCGGATAATGGTATTGCTGATTTGCTGTTTGATATTGACCCCAGTCCGGTTTGGCAATTTGACGATAATTTAATTGCATCAGGTGATTTGTTTCCTGAAAAAAATATTTGGGCTAAAGTGGCGGCCTCATTAATTACCAAACAAAAAATAGAGACTTTATTAAAGGCCTGTGATGGGCATCGCAAAATGAAATCATTGAAGGCGGTTGTTAGTGATGATAAAATAATTGCGAGCGTTATATTTGTTGATAGCTACCAAAATGCTTTCTTAAATGTTAGTAAATCAGAGTTTGAAAGTGAGCAAAAAGGAAGAGATTTTAAATTGTACTATGATTCACGTCATCCAATTAAAGAAATAAGTAAGGCATATTCTGATGTGCCAGAGGGTGAAGAGCTTATTTTATTTAATGAAAATGATTATTTAGAGGTTGCCATTAATAAGGGTAGGGCAGCATCACTTTTAGGTTTAAAATTGGGTAATCAGGTTATTATTGAATTTGAAAAGGAGACTATTAAATAGATCTTGTTAGGAATTGTAAAAGATTAAAAAAATGATAAATCGAATTGTTAGAATGAGTTTTGAGCCTCAAAAAGTAGATGATTTTTTATCTTTTTTTGAAACGGTAAAAGCTCAGATAGCCGCTTTTGATGGTTGTGAAGGATTGATTTTACTGAGAGATGCGCAATTGCCAAATGTGCTATGTACCTATAGCTATTGGCAAAGTGAAGCACATTTGAATAAATACAGATATTCTCCCTTGTTTAAAGATACATGGACAAAAACCAAGTTGATGTTTAATGACAAAGCCCAAGCTTGGAGCTTGGTTGTTGAACAAAAAGTGAAGTAATCCCACTAAAATATACAATCAACACCTTCATGCTATAAAACTACAATCATTCTGCTAATCTTTCTGAGCAATGATTAGTAACTTCGTTTCAAATATTTTCTAAATATGAAAAATAGAATCCACTTGATAATAAGCTTAATGTTTTTGTCGATTTGTGCTATTGCTAGCCCATTAGATTCATTGAGGTTAGAGCAAAAAAATGGAAAGAAATATATTGTTCACAGGGTAGTTAGCAAAGAGACTGTTCAAAGTTTAGCATCCTATTACCAAGTAGAAGAATTGGCTATCATGGAGGCAAATCCACTTATTACAGAAGGTGTAAAAAAAGGTATGGTAGTGCGTATTCCTTTGAATACCCAGAAGTATGGAAATGCAGAAATTAAACAAATTACTCCATTATATGATGCTCAAAATGCAGTAACAAAAAATGAAACCCTTTCAGCAAAGCCTTTAGAAAAATTACCTGCGGAAAAGAAAATAATATCACCTCAACAAAATTCAAGCTCTGATCTTTCTAAAAAAGAAATTGTAACGACAGAAATTAAACCTGTAAGTAAGCCAAGTACAAAACCAGAAATCAAACCTGAATCGACTGTGGTTCAAACCCCATATGTCCTTCCTGGAAAAGTGCTGAAGGAGTTAAGTAAAAATGGTATTAGAAAAATATTTTACAAAGTTGGGAACGGTGAGACCTTGCAATCCATCGCTCAAAAATTTAATACCACTGATAAGTCTATTGCTAATACAAACATGATAAGTTCAGGCAATGTATCAGGAGGGCAAATCATTAAGATTGAGATAGAAGAAAAATTAGATATGGTTGATAAGCCATCAAAGACTGTTGAACCAAAAACCATTGCTACAAAGGAACAAAAAACGAATGTTAAAGAATCAGCCAATGAAATTTTGACTGAAGCAAAATCTGCTGTGAAGGAATTGGTTAAAAAAGAGGAAAAATCACCTGAAACAATTGTATCAAGTCCTGTTATTTCAAATGATGATAATTTGGTTGTTAAGTCCATCAACAATAAAAAATACATTATTCATACCACATCTAGTTCTAACGAAACAGTTGATATGTTGGCTGATAGGTATGCAGTTTCATCAAAAAAGATAAAAGACGCCAATAATCTTATTAGTATTAAATTAAGGAATAAGCAGTTAGTTAAAATTCCTGTTACCGAAAATCAATTATCTACATTGATTGCTGACACAAAAAAAATAAATTCAAATAAAAATACCCAAGAGACAAAATCCGAAGCCGCCTTAAGCAATGGTTCAACTTCTTCTAAGGTTTCACCTATCAATGATACTTCCCGCTATACATGGGGCGATAAGATTCTTTTGACTGATGAGGATTTGTCAAAATTAAAAAAGAAGGCAGAAGATGAAGCAAAGACTCTAGCCATAGCTGAAGTGCATGCAAATGGTGGTGGTAGTACCAATGATGAATTTACCCATCCTGTAATGAAAGGGGAAACAATAGAGTCTATTGCAAAAAAATACAATGTAACAACATCGGATTTAGTCAATTGGAATGGTCTATGGGATTACAGAGTTAGAGAGGGATTGGAGTTGATCGTAAATGCTAAAAGGGCTCGTAAGCCATACTTTGCTTTAAATAGCACCAATGCAGAACAAGTTAAAACCATTAAGGCTAACGATAAATCTTCTTTAGTGGAGGATGTTTATGAGCAAGGTTTATGCCTACATACTGAAGATACAAAGTTTAAGGGTATTCTCCATAAAACGGCTCCTGTTGGTACTTTGATAATGATTGAAAATATTGATAATTTCAAAAAAAGATTTTTCGTTACTACGGGTATTTTGAGAGATACAAGTAAGAATGATGTAATCCTTCAAATAGATGAAGAAACAGCCAAACAATTGGATATAAATACCTCTTTAACCAACGTGAAATTGCGTTTCGGATTGGTTCAATAATATTCGATTGAGCAAGATATACCAATATATTAAATTTGCATTTTGGTTTGTTTTTAAGTCACCTCAGCGCAAGTTTGGGTACTTAAGTGTATGGCAAGACATTGTTGGGATATTCGCCTATTTATGTTTAAAGTACTTCTCATTATTCAAACTTAAACCTATATCTATATGTGTAGGTATTCACAATAGAAGTGATTTGTTTTTAAATCATTTTATTCCAAGTTTACTTTCGACTCAACATTTAGATTCAATAGAATTATCAGTTTTTGATTGTCAAAGTGATGATATCATAGATTTAGAAATTGAAGTTAGGAAAATTTGGAAAGGTAAATTGGTTTTTAAAAGTGAAAATATTCCTTTCTCTAGATCCGCTGCTTTTAATAAAGCGGTAAAACAATCTCAAAACAAAATACTATTCATTTGTGATGCAGATTTCTCTTTGCCATCGGACTTAGTTATCAAATGCAATAAGTTTACTTTAGGCAAATTGGTATGGTTTCCAATTGTTTTTTACTTATACAAAAACAAGCCCAATGTATTTGATGAGAAGCATGGAGAATGGATGCAATGGGGTGGGAAAGGCATTTTAGCTTGTAAAAGAAAATACTTTGATAATATTGGTGGATTAGACGAATCATTTAAAACATGGGGAAAAGAAGATGATGACCTTTGGATGAAATTTTACAAAGCTAGAAACTATGTGATAAGAAGCAGAGAAAAGGGCCTTTTGCATCACTGGCACCCAAGTTTAAATCCAAAATATCAAGTACTTGCCGATAAAGCCGATAAAGGCTTGTTATAATAAATCCTTTGAACTTATATTTGCGTAAATAGGAAAACGAAAGCACGATGCTTGTAACCATTATTACACCTTCATTCAATCAGGCCAAATATTTAGAACAGACCATTCTTTCGGTTCTAAACCAAACCTATAATAATATTGAATATATTATTATGGATGGTGGAAGTAATGATGGATCTCTAGATATAATAAAGAAATATGAAGATAAATTAACTTATTGGCAAAGCAAATCAGATGGTGGTCAAGTAAAGGCAATTAACAAAGCTTTTCAAATGGCAAAAGGTGATTTGGTAGCTTTTATAAATTCGGATGATATTCTTCAACCTGGTGCAGTTGAGGCCTTTTTAAGGGCATACGATGTAAATCCTGACTATACCGTTTATTATGGTTTATGTAACACCATTGATTCGGAGGGGAAAGAAATATCCAAACCTAAAGGTGGCAATCTGCACTATGATGTTTTGCTCAAAAAAGGAATGTTACCAGCCATTTATCAACCTGCATGTTTTTTTAATGTACGTAAAATAAATAGAAGTTATTTGCTTGACGAAAATTACCCCTTAGCTTTCGATTATGAATTGTTATTATATCTTCTAAAACAAGGTAGTTTCTTGTTTTTATATAGTCATTTTGCAAGCTATAGAGTCCATGATGAAAGCAAAAGCATTGCTCAAAAAAGAGAGCATTATTTAGACAAATTGAGGGTTCAAGAACACTACTCAAAAAAGTATTGGCTTCTTTGGAAATATCGAAGGATAAAAATGGAAATTGCTATTCGGTTTGGAAAATTTTGATCTTTATACCATCTCCTATTATTTACTAGAACGTAGTTTTGTCTTATACCTTTTGTAGTTTAATCTATGAATGTCGAAGATTTATTAAATGATAAAAATATCAACCCAAAAGCAAAAACAGAGGCTTTGGCAAAATTTCTTTTAGTAAATAAAATTAGCTTAAGTAATCTAATAGAATTTGCAGCCCAAGCAAAAGATTCTCCAAAAGCTACCTGCATTGAATCCATAGAATTTGCAACAAAAATTAATCCTTCCATAGCCAATATAGAATGTCTTGAATTTGTTAGCAAATGCCATACTGCAAAAGCGCCTAGAGTTAAATGGGAGTCTGCAAAGGTAATAGGAAATATTGCACATCTTTTTCCTGATCAATTAGATTCTACCATAGTTAATTTATTGATTAATACAGCACATGATGGCACTGTTGTGAGATGGTGTGCCGCATTTGCTTTAGGCGAAATTATTAAAATTAAACATACCCACAACAAAGTTTTATTAGCCAACATTGAGGCAATTTGTGAGAGAGAGGAAAAAAATAGTATTAAGAATTAACATAGCATATTGATAATAGAGATTTTATCCAAAGTGTAGCTATTTTGTGTGAATGGAACGCTGTTTTGTGTAAATGGTAGATGAAATATTTGGCTGCAGCATACAAGCTCTTTACATTCGAGTTTGATGATTCAATCTTCAATAAATTTATTTTTGATGTAAATAATTTTCAAAATTTACCTCCAATTTGTCTTAATGAATATTGCATTAGTAGCTGATATATTGGTAAAAATTTGTAATACATGGTTCGAATAAAATCATAACTAAATTATTACTTCTATCATGTTTTTAAGAGGTATTTATCATATTCTGTCAAATTAATTAGAACTAATTTTGTTCAACTAAATTAAAACACAGCATATGGAAAAACATGATTTGAGGCACGAATTCCCTCAGTTTGAACAAAAAATTACAGAGCTTAAAACTAGTAATCATCACTTCAGAAGTTTGTTTGATCAATACCATGAAGTCAACAATCAAATATATAGAATTGAGATGAATGTTGAAGTCCACAGTGATGAGCTTCTAAACGCGTTAAGGCATAAAAGGGTTAACATTAAAGACCAGATTTTTGTCATCCTTACTAATTAACTTATATACGTTGAGTTAAAAGGGCAAATTCGCACTATTCAGGAAATTTGCCTAGTTACTTTAACCCTTTTTGTCATCAAAATAAACCATAAATTTTCGATGGTATGTTATAAATTCGCACTATGCCTAAGTCAAGTTTATATTTAGTTATCTTAATACTTTTTATAGTTTCATGCAAACAAAAAGTTGAGAAAACAAAACCTGTCATTTCAGATATTTCAGAGTCTATCTATGCTTCAGGTATTATTAAAAGTAAAAATCAATACCAAGCCTTTGCAACCGTTAATGGTATTATTGAAAATATTTTTGTTACGGTCGGTGATTCTGTTAAAGTAGGAACGCTCATTTTATCTATTTCAAATGAAGCACAAAGGTTAGGAAAAGAAAATGCTGAATTGGCGGCTCGTTTCTCTGACTTTAATAACAATCAAGATAAATTAAATGAAGCGAAATTATTGATAGAATTGGCGGCTAGTAAATTAAAAAACGATTCAGCTCTTTATTTTCGACAATTGGCTTTATGGCAACAACAGGTTGGTAGCAAGGTAGATTTAGAGCAAAGAGAATTGGCTTATCAAAACGCCAAATCTTCATTTTATTCAGCTAGAGTGAAATACCAGGATTTAAAACGACAAATTGATTTTAGCTCCTCTCAATCTAAAAAGAATTTACTGATATCTAGTAAACTCGAAAGTGACTATACTTTGAAAAGTGAAATTGATGGAGTGGTATATGATATTTTAAAAGAAAAAGGGGAACAAGTGGGATTACAAACTCCATTAGCTGTTATTGGTAATAAGGAGCATTTTATTCTTGAAATGCAGGTAGATGAGTATGATATTTTTAAAGTACAAAAAGGCTTAAAAGTTTTAGTGAGTATGGATAGCTATAAAGGAAAAGTGTTTGAAGCCACTGTTTCTAAAATATATCCAATTATGAATGAGCGTAGCAAGACTTTTTTGGTTGAGGCTGAATTTTTGCAAAGGCCGCAAACGATTTATCCAAATGTCACATTTGAAGCCAATATTATTTTACAAAGCAAAAAGCAAGCTATATTAATACCACGAAACTATTTGATAAATGATTCCTTGGTAATTAAAGGTGACGGACAAAAAGTGCTTGTTAAAACAGGATTAAGAGATTTTCAAAAAATCGAAATAGTATCTGGTATTAGTGCTGAAGAGGAATTATTAAAACCTACAGAATGAATTTTAAATTAATAAATTCTATCTCGGTATCCTTGCTTGTAGCCAGATGGAAACAAACCCTAGTAGCTGCCATTGGTGTTACTTTTAGTATCACTATGTTTATTGCCTTGCTCAGTTTTATGTCGGGTTTAAATGATATGTTAGATGGCTTAATAGTGAACCGCACTCCTCATATACGTTTATATAATGAGATTCAAGCATCCAAAAATCAACCCATTGATTTGTCAGAGGAGTTTAAAGGTCATTACAATTTTATTCGTTCATTGAAGCCTAAAAATGAAAGAGCTCAAATCCATAATTTTCCTGCCATCATGAAGGCTTTAGATAATGATGACCGTGTTTTAGGTTATGCTCCCAAAATTGTAGCACAAGTTTTTTATAATGTTGGAGCTATCGATTTAACAGGGGTTATAAATGGTGTTAATGTGGATGAAGAGGCTCGCTTATTCAAATTCAAAGATTATGTCACTGCCGGCAATTATATCGATTTAAAAAACATACCGAATAGTATTATTTTAGGTAAAGGTGCGGCTGAGAAAATGTTGGCTAATCTTGGAGATGTGGTGCAGGTAACTACTAGTAAAGGAGAGCGAATGCAACTTAAGGTGGTTGGTTATTTTCAATCAGGGATTCAGGAAGTAGATAAGGTTCAAAGCTATGCTTCTATTAGTACTGCACAGAAGTTATTAGGAGAATCAAACAACTATATTACGGATATTCAAGTAAAGTTAAAAGACATTACTTGGGCGCCTAAAATGGCTAAAGAATACGGCAATTTATTCGACATAGAAGCAGTGGACATTCAAACTGCCAATTCACAGTTTGAAACAGGCAGCTCTATACGCACACTTATTTCCTATGCCGTTGGAATTACGCTGTTAATTGTTGCAGGATTCGGTATCTATAATATTCTAAACATGATGATTTATGAAAAGATGGATTCCATTGCTATTCTGAAAGCTACTGGATTTTCAGGAAATGATGTGAACCGTATTTTCATAACGATTGCTTTAAGCATTGGATTTTTTGGAGGTGGGATGGGACTTCTGCTTGGCTTTGGACTATCAAACCTAATAGATAATATTCCTTTTAATACGGCTTCCTTACCTACGATTAAAACTTTTCCAATCAATTATAACCCTAAATTCTATTTGATAGGAGCTGTTTTTTCGATTGTCACTACTTATTTAGCTGGATACTTTCCATCTCGCAAGGCTAGTAAAATAGATCCTGTTGTAATCATTAGAGGAAAATAAGATGGACAAAATCATACTTCAGGCAAATAACATATCAAAGTATTTTCATGATCCAAGCACCATACAAGTGCTAAAAGAAATTACATTCTTTCTAAACAGAGGGGAGTTTACTTCAATCATTGGTAAATCAGGTTGTGGTAAATCAACATTGCTTTATATCCTATCAACCATGGATACTGATTATACGGGAGATTTGAGTATTGACGGAGTGAGTATGCGAGATAAAAAAGAAGGAGAGTTAGCAAGGGTTAGAAATGAAAAGATTGGTTTCGTTTTTCAGTTTCATTATTTGTTAAATGAATTCAATGTATTGCGTAATGTTATGTTACCTGGTCTTAAGCTTGGCAAGTATTCAGAAAAGGAAGTGGAGGAGAGGGCTTATCAGAAATTAAAAATTCTTGGAATTGAAAAAGAGGCCTTGAAAATTCCTAACCAACTTTCAGGTGGTCAAAAACAAAGGGTGGCTATTGCCCGTGCCATGGTTAATGATCCTTTGATAATTATGGGAGATGAACCCACAGGTAACTTGGATAAAAAAAATACCGAAATTGTATTCGATATCTTTAAGGAGCTTTCGTATTCTACTTTAGGGTATATTTTATTTTCTACTCATAATTGATAATAGTTAATTGGAAATTATTTTGATGTAACTAAAAACGTAAAAACGATTAAAAGTCAATACAATACAGGGCTTCTGTAAATTTAAATTGTCTTTATTTTGATTTTTTGTCTACAAATTTCCTTGCTTTTACCTATTTCTAAGTATGTGAGATTTGCATTATTTTGTTTATGTATAGTTTCTAGTCCAAAAATAAATAAATTAACATAGCGTATTGATAATAGAGATTTTATCCAAAGTGTAGCTATTTTGTGTGAATGGACGTTTAAGTGTATTAAGTGCAGAATTGACTTCATATTCGCTTCAATCCTTGATTTCAGGGGCGTATTCCTAAAATTAGTGATTTGCTTTTGAATGGAAAATACAGAAGAAAGATGATGAAAAAGTACTTAATGCTAATGCCTATGTTTATTGCGGTTTTTTTAGCATCATGTGTAAAAAGCGATAGTGATGTGGTGGTACCTAATTGCACACCAGCTTTATTACCTGAACAAATTAGGAGCGTGAATGTAGTTGACCCTAAAAATACTGCAACTAATAGTCCCGTAGTGGCAGTATTTAAATTATCTCAAATATTGCAATCATATCAAGGAACACAATGTGAAAATAGGATACCAAATTGCTCGGTTAATCTATTGGTTAAAAACACAACTAGTAAAAAAATTCAGTTTGGTTATACTGTAAATTATCTATGCGGCACCAATACTTGGGAGTATCAGGGTTATTCTATTATTGAACCAAATGGAGTTGATAATGTTGGCATTATTTCTCGTAATTGTGGTTGGATAACAGGTGGTAATGTCGTTATTTCAATGGGAAATATATTTTACCCTTAGGAATCATTCTTTCTTTCTTCTAACCTTAATAAATTACATCAGAAAAGAATGCAATGTATAGCCAAGAAATATAAGATTTAGGTTATGAGTTAATTTAAATCGATTCAGGAATTAATTTCAAGACTTGTGGTTTTGTCGTTCCATTATATTGAATTACAATATCAAACTGTCCTTCGTAAATTTTATTTTCAGTTTCCCAAAGTTCAAAATCGAAATCAATAGGCATGATAACAAATCGGAATTTATGATGATTTAATTTGAATTTATCAATCATTCGAATTTTTTCAGCCATTTCAAATTCCTCACGATAAAGTATTTTTGGTTTTACTTTGTGTTGTAAATAGTAGTCAATGGCTATCATTTGAGGAATAATGGGGTCATCAGGAAAATTATCTTTTACATAATCTATAATGATATCATATACATCCACCAAGGCGTATTTATGGAAATGTTTTCTTGTATTAAAGTGGTTTCCGAGCCCTAGCAAGAAATCAAAAATACTGTAACGTTGTGTAATATATTTTAAAGTGTGTAAGGTTCTCTTTTTATTCCAATAAATCTCAAGGGCCTCTTCAAGTATGGTAATTTCATGTAATTCTTCTTTTGATAAATAATTACTTTCAATTATTTGATAAGGCGGCAAAGGGTCAAATAAGTATCCGTGCTGCTTGAAGCTATCTCTAACTGGAGTTCCTTTTAAGAATTTAAGAAATCCTAATTGCAATTCAGGTGGATGAAGCTTAAAAACTTCTTCAATACTGTATTTTATGTCAGCCCAATAATCTAGCGGCAAGCCAACTATTAGATCAAGGTGCATTTCAATTTTGTTATCTAAAGTTTTAATAACCGCACTGGTTTTCTCAAAATTTTGTTTACGACTTACCTCTAAATTTGCTTTTTGATTTACTGTTTGAATGCCAATTTCAAATCTAAACAATCCTCTTGGGACATGGTCTTGAATAAACTGAACAATGTCGGGATGAACAATATCTGCTGTAATCTCAAACTGAAAAACATTTTCAGGTCGATGATGCTCAAGAATAAACTTAAACATATCAATTGTAAAATCTTTTTTTACATTGAAAGTGCGATCAAGAAATTTGATTACTCTTCCATGATTCATCAGATAAAGCAGATTAGATTTTATATCGTCAATTGGTAAATAACGAACTTTGTTGTCTAAACTAGCCAAGCAAAAGCCACATTTATAGGGACATCCACGTGATGTTTCTACATAACATACCTTGTTATACAAATCCTCTGGCTTATCAGCAGCATAAGGATTAAAGTTTGTGTATTGCTTTAAATCAAACATTACCGCTGCAGGGTTTTCAATTACAATATTGTTTGATTTATAAACCAAGCTAGGCACCTTTTCAATATTGGGATAGCGATTTAAAAATTCAGCAAAGGGTGTTTCTCCTTCACCTAGAATAATATAATCGACCTCATCACTTGAAATAATATCACTATATTCATAACTAACTTCAGGGCCTCCAAGTAGTATTTTGGTATTTGGGCTTATTTGTTTGATAAGCTTGGCCACTTCAAGAGTTTGGGTAATATTCCAAATATAGCAGCTAAATGCAATCACATCAAAGTCTTTGCAGTAGTCAGCAATACCTTCTTTGGGTTCTTTTATAGTAAATTCTTTCCATGCAAGTCCATCATGATCTTTATTCAATTGATATAACAATCGAATAGCGAGATTGATATGTATGTATTTAGCATTAAGCGTTGTAAGTAAAATACGCATTTTTGTTTTTAGCAGATAGCAATAATAAGGTTTTGAAAGGAATTAAAACAAAAAAGGCTATCATTTCTGATAGCCTTGGTGATCCAGCTGGGACTCGAACCCAGGACCCCTACATTAAAAGTGTAATGCTCTACCAACTGAGCTACTGAATCGTGTTTAGATTATAACTAAACGGGCTGCAAAAATAATTTTATTTTATTATTAGGCAAATCAATTTACCAATATATTGCTAAAAATAAGTAAATAATCTTTCAATTGTCTTTATTTGAGCAAAATAAAAAACAAGATAATTTCTTTTTTAATGGACAGAAAACTCAATAAGTATAATACATAAGTTTAGTTTTACCGACTTGAAAAAAAATTAAATTGTTATGAAAAGGCATTGCCTATTTACGTTATGTGATAAACGGGCAAAAATGAATAACATAAAGCTTTGTTAATTCCCCAAGTTTCGATTTATTTGAATTTGTAATTAATAAAAAATGGAAAGCAAAAATTCTCCTTATCAAATGGCTATGAAATATGGCTTGTATTACTCTTTAGCTTCTATCATTATTGATGTTGCATTCTTTCTTTTGGATTTGGGTGCCAAAATGAATTGGCTGAATGGAACACTTAAACTTGTTATTGGTGTGGCCATTATTTTTATTGGAATGAAGGCTAGGAGAGATGAAGAGTTAGATGGTTATATGTCCTACAGCAGAGCATTAGGTTTCGGCAGTATTATGGTGTTATTCTCGGCTTTGATACTCTCAGTTTATGCCTATGTTCACATGACGTTTGTCGACCCTGAAGGTATTGATAGGGTTATGAAAGAAGTTAAAGAACAAATGATTCTTAAAAACAACAGCGAGGAAGAAATTGAAATGTCTTTGAGCATGATGAGAAAAATGAAATCACCTGCCTTTTCGGTTCCAATGTCATTCGTTGGAGGTTTTGTTTGGGGCTTTATTTTAAGCTTAATCATCGCTATTTTTGTTCGTAAAAACGACCCTAATGAGGAATATAATTCATTAAATTCTTAATTTGCACCAAAATATTTTAATGAACCCTCAAATATCCGTAGTAATACCCTTTTTAAATGAAGAAGAATCTTTGCCTGAATTGTTGGCATGGATTGAGCGTGTGATGAACGAAAATAAATTCAGCTACGAAATACTGATGATTGATGATGGCAGTACAGACGGTTCTTGGAAAGTTGTTGAAGCACTTAGGTCTCAAAACCCTAACATCAAAGGGATTAAATTTAGAAGGAATTATGGCAAATCAGCAGCATTAAATGTGGCTTTTCATGCATGCATTGGAAATGTAATCATTACAATGGATGCTGATATGCAGGATAGCCCTGACGAAATACCAGGTCTGTATAAGATGATTGTTGAAGATGATTATGATTTGGTAAGTGGTTGGAAGAAAAAAAGATATGACCCGATTACCAAAACCATCCCTACAAAATTCTTTAATGCCGCTACCAGAGCTATCTCTGGAATACAATTAAATGATTTCAATTGTGGATTGAAAGCTTATAAGCAAGAAGTTGTAAAGTCGATTGAGATTTATAATGAAATGCATCGCTACATCCCAGTTTTAGCAAAGTGGGGTGGTTTTTACAAAATTGCTGAAAAAGAGGTGCAACACCGCCCCAGAAAATACGGTACAACCAAATTTGGATTAGAAAGGTTTATTAATGGCTTTCTTGATTTGTTGACTATCTTTTTCGTTTCTAGATTTGGAAAGCGCCCTATGCATTTTTTTGGTGTGCTTGGAACACTTACTTTTATGATAGGTTTTATGATAACATCATATATCATTGGTGATAAACTGTATCATGTGATGATGGGTGATACATTGCCCAGAAATATTACAGATCAACCTCTTTTTTATATAGCTTTGGTGCTATCCATTATTGGTGTACAATTGTTTTTGGCGGGCTTTATTGGCGAGATGATAAGCCGAAATGCCTCTGAAAGAAACGTGTATGGAATCACCAAACGCCTAGGTATTGATGATTAAGAAAAAAATATTAATTGTTGGTCCTGCCTGGCCCTTAAGGGGAGGATTGGCTACATATAATGAAAGGTTGTGTAGAGAATTTAATGCGCAAGGGCATGTTTGCCAAATTTTGAGTTTTAGTCTACAATACCCATCTTTTTTATTTCCAGGAAAAACCCAATTTTCGACAGACCCAAAACCTAATGATATTGAAATACTACCCCAATTAAATTCAATCAATCCATTGAATTGGTTGAGTGTAGGAAATTCTGTGGCAAATAGAGGATATGATGTAGTTATTTTTCGGTATTGGATGAGTTTTATGGCGCCTGCTTTTGGCACCATAGCTAGGAAAATAAAAAATAAAAGTAGCGCGAAAATTTTAGCCATAACAGATAATATCATTCCTCACGAAAAAAAGTTTTTTGATTCTGTCTTCACTAATTATTTTTTGAATTCTTGTGATGGTTTTTTGAGTATGAGTCGCGCGGTATATGAACAGGTAAGTCAATTGCAGCCCAACAAACCTCGTGCTTATGTGCCACATCCTATGTATGATATGTTTGGCGAAAAGCTTCTGAAAACAAAGGCTAAAGAGGAATTAGAATTGGACATTAATACCAATTACTTATTGTTTTTTGGATTTATTAGAAAATACAAAGGACTTCAATTACTCCTTGAAAGTTTTGCAGATGAAAGGTTGAAAGAATTGCCCTTAAAGCTAATCATTGCAGGTGAATTTTATGAAGACCGAAAACCATATGATGAGATGATATCCCGATTGGGATTAGAAAGTAGACTAGTATTAGTAACTGATTTTATTCCAAATAATGAAGTGAATATGTATTTTAGTGCTGCCGACATGGTAGTTCAAACTTATTTAAATGCAACACAAAGTGGAGTAACCCAAATTGCTTATTACTACGATAAGCCCATGCTGGTAACAAATGTAGGTGGTCTGGCAGAACTAGTGCCACATAATAAAGTTGGTTATATTACGGATATAGACAAAAAACAAATTGCTAATTATATTCTAGATTTTTATACACATGGAAGAGAGCAAGAATTCTCAGATAATATAAAGATTGAAAAACAAAAATTCACTTGGAGTTACCTTACACATGAATTGTTGAAATTAACGCCAACTGAATGAAAATTAATAAAAAAAACTTACTCAGGTTGTGGTAAGTTTATTATACGTAGGTAGATGTGTTCTATATATTAATCTACCAAACAGTATATAATTTATGCCGGTCTGTTTTTATTGTTTCTAAAATTGCGATAATTATTATTGCCAGCATTACTTCCAGCTCCAGCATTACCATTCCCACTAGTTCTATTGTTGGGATTATTTGAGTTGTTGGAATTTCGATTTCTGTTTTCTCCCCCGCTATTGTTGTTACGATTTTGGTTGTTATTCCTAAAATTACGATTTTGGTTATTATTTCTGTTATTGGTGTTATGTGGTGTTTTAGCCCTTTGTTGTGAGGCATTGAATTGATGTTCTTCACCATTTTCACTCATCACTATTTTGCCTCCTGAAATACCTTTTAAATGATTCCAAATTTGCTCATCTGTAAGCATTTCATCATTCCAAGTGCGGCAGCTACTTTTCATAAATGAGCCAATCTGATTAATGAAGAAAGTTTTCATCGGACCATCTTCCAACTCGGTAGCTTTTTTTATCATTTGTTCAATGTTTTTGCCATAAAACCTAAAATTGATTTTACTTTGGTTATATGGCACAACATCTGGCTTGGCGGCACGTGTTTCAGGGGTTGGTTTAGGGTAAGGGGATTCAATATCTAGCTTATAATTGCTAATGATAAACAAGTGATCATAAATTTTATGCTTATAATTTGCTATGTCTCTCAAGTGGGGATTAAGCTGGCCCATAAGTGTAATCAACTCATTAGCTATGTTATTTCTTTTATCTACTTCCTCTTGATCGGTAGCGTGTTCAATCATTTTTTGGATGTTTCTTCCATATTCTGATATAACCAATTTATTACGTCCGGTATTGTATTCTAAATCTAACATTGGTGCAATTTATATTTTTTATCTTCTCTATGCTAATCTATTCTTAATGGGAGTATGATAGATTATTTTCCAGCCCCATCAATAATTGTTTTGATAGTATAAATCAATATACGAATATCAACAGCTAAGCTTCTATTTTCAATATATAAAATATCAAATTTTAATCTTTCAACCATTTGTTCTACGCTTTCGGCATAGCCATATTTTACTTGACCCCAGCTTGTAATGCCTGGTTTTACACGATGCAAATGTTTATAGTGAGGGGCTAATATTAATATTTGATTTATGAAAAATTCTCTTTCTGGTCTTGGACCAACCAAACTCATTTCACCAATTAATACATTGTAAAACTGAGGCAATTCATCCAATCGATACTTGCGCATCCATTTTCCTGTGGGTGTAATTCTTTTATCTTGACTAGATGATAGGGCAGGACCATTGATTTCAGCATCTGTAAACATGGTTCTAAACTTAATAATTTTAAAACCTTTGCCTTTATATCCGATACGTATTTGTTTAAAAAATATGGGACCTTTTGAAGAAGTCTTAACCACAATTGATAGAACAATAAACAGAGGAAGGAAAAAAATAAGAACAAACAAGGAGACAAAAATATCCAATAATCTTTTTAAAACCTTTTGCCATGTGGGCATTACATCATGGTTTATTTCTATTAACACCGTCCCAATTACATTATTCATCTTCACTGAACCACTCATCATGTCATACAAATCAGGAATAATTTTGAGATGTACTTTCTCCTCTTCCAATAAACTGGTAACAGTATTTATTTCTTGGTGTTTAGAACTTTCTATTCCAATAATTACTTCATCAATATCATGTTTCTTAATCAGTTCACTTAATTGATTATAAGTACCTATCATTGGCAATTCTTGTTTAAGTAGGTGGTTTTCATCGTGCCCGTTGACATAGCCAATTAGTATAAAACCTTGAGCTGTTTTATCTCTTTTTAATTCTTTAACTAGGTCTAAAGTTCGCTGATTATTACCAATAACAATTGAATTGAATCCAATTGTTTTACTTTTAATCCTTCTCTTTATGTAAACTGCAAAAGCAATTCTAACAAAACTAGTAAGGGTAAAATGAAGGATAAATAATGTAAGTGTGGTTTTATAATAAGCTTCATAACTACTTACTTCATCATCTATAAGTAACAAGAAAAATAAGAGTATAACACCCAATAAAGTTAAAGAAAATGTGCTTGAAATTTCTTTAATCCTAGACTTTCTCCATACATCATTATAATAACCTGAAAGATAGTAAAGAGCCACCCAAAAGATGGGTACATAAATGAGTGCTAAATAAAAGTTTTTGTCGATATCTAAAGGAATTGGGTAACCAAACTTGTCACTCTCAATCACATATTTTCGATAGGTGTAAAATACAGCCCATGCCCCCGCAGCTGCTACAGAATCTAGTAATATGCTTATGCCTGTATCTTTATTCCTTTTATTAGTCAAAGTAAATTAATTTTAGATTGTCTATATTGAAATCAGTCGGGACATCAGTTGATTTGGGTATTGATAAATATATTTTAAATTTATT
>RGVD01000230.1 GCA_010027395.1 Bacteroidota bacterium | reverse complement strand
CTTCTCTCACCACCTCCACCGTATCCGCTTCCTCCGCGAGAACCGCCTCTAGAGCCTCCTCTTCCATTGCCAGAACCACCTTGCTTGTCTCCACTCACTTCAACTCTAATCACACGTCCATTGTGCATTTGGCCATTCAAACCGCTCATGATAGCTTCAACATCTTCTTGTTGAGCATCAATAAAGCTATAAACACCACTTACATCCACCCTGATTTTCTTCCAACTGATAGCCGCTTTTTCAGCTACATAGTCTTTGAAATTTCTGATATCAAAACCGTCTTTTTTACCAACGCTTACAAACAAACGAACACCTCCACCAAATGATGATGCACTAGCACCTTCGCGAGTTGATCTTTCGTTTATGTTTAAGTCAGGAGCATTTGTAAAGTCAACACTAAAGCGTCTTAACTCTAGTGAAAGAAACTTTTGCAGCAATTCAGTTTTTTCGAAATGCATTAAAGTTTCTAGGCTTGCCATTACTTTTTCATCAAAGATGTTTTCTTCGATTTCAGTATTTAAAATGGTATCGGTAAAGGCCATTAATTTTTTATCACGCACTTCTTCAGCACTTGGTATCAATATTTTTTCGAATTTGATACTTGCCATTCTTTCGATATCCTTCAATCTACCACCTTCACGCATGTGAAGAAGGGTATATGAAACACCTGTTTTGCCCGCACGACCTGTACGTCCACTTCGGTGTGTATAATTCTCGATGTCATCTGGTAAATGGAAATGTATTACATGAGTTAATGCACTCACATCAATTCCACGAGCTGCTACGTCAGTTGCCAAAAGAATTTTAATAGCATGATGACGGAAACGGTTCATAACCTTTTCTCTCTGTGCTTGACTTAAATCTCCGTGCAAACAATCTGCATTGTAGCCGTCTTTGATCAGTTTATCACTAATGTCTTGTGTCTCATTTTTGGTAGTACAAAAAATGATACAATACAAATTATCGCTATTGTAGTCAACATAACGTTTTAATGCTGCGTATTTATCACGGGCATGAACGATTGAATACTGATGGGTAATGTTGATGTTACCAGAATTAGCTTTTCCTACCGAAATCTCGAAAGGATTGCTCATGTAGCGGTTAGCGATGTTACGAATTTGCTTAGGCATGGTAGCGCTAAACAAACAAACACGTTTTTCGGCTGGAGTTTCTGCTAAGATAAACTCAACATCCTCTTCAAAGCCCATGTTAAGCATTTCATCTGCTTCGTCAAGCACCACATAACCAATGGTTTTAATGTTTACCGCGTTGCGGTTCATCAAATCCATTAAACGACCTGGGGTGGCCACAATAATTTGCGCACCTCTCCTTATGTCACTTATTTGACCTGTAATACTTGCTCCACCATACACCGAAACAATGTTTACATTGTTGATGTATTTACTGTAAGCCTTTAAATCGCGTGTAATTTGCATACATAATTCGCGTGTTGGGCAGATAACCAAAGCTTGTGTTTGCTTATTGCTGAAATCGATTAATTGCAAAATAGGCAGGCCAAATGCGGCTGTTTTTCCTGTGCCCGTCTGGGCTAATCCTAAAATTGTTGGGGTTTCAAAACCCAGTTCTCCAATTGCTTGTAAGATGGACTGCTGAACACCTAATTGTTCAAAGTTATTCAAAGAATTTATAAATTAAGCTGCAAAGATAAGCCAATAATTGGCTTTATCGCTATTTGTCTGAAAAGCTATGCTTTATCAGTTAATAAAAAGGAGATATAGAGCAACTGTCAATACAATATTTCATCGTACCTTCTACAATAAACTCGATTTTTGTTTGGTTATTGAGGATGAAAAGAATTTATCTTAACAAGGTTATCGTACCATGGTAATCAGAAATTTCTCCATTAATTTTAACAGCCTTAGCCACATAGAAATAAACATCCTCAGAGCAAGGAACTCCTTCAAATGTTCCATCCCACCATTTGCCTCCAGGCATTGATGTTTCATATATAAATCCACCCCAACGGTTGTATATGGTCATTTCAACTCTTTTGTAAGCTGATTCTGGGTACACAAATTTAAACACCTCATTAAACATATCTCCATTGGGTGTAAAGACATTTGGAATGTATAATTTTCCCGCAGGCAACACTGTAAATTCTTTTGTTATTGAATCTTTACAACCATAATCGTTTTGTGCAAGTAGTTTTACTTTATAAACACCTGGCCTTATAAATGTAAAATCTGGATTCTTGTCTTTTGAACTAGTGTTTAAGCTATCTCCAAATAGCCAAGTGTATTTTGTTGCATTCTGACTGGTATTATCAAAAACAGGTTTTAGTTGGCCTTCGCCACTATAGTTATCTGCGGAATAGATAGCTTTTACCACTGGATATGGGTCTACAATCATTGTATCAGAGGCAAAACATAGTTTAGATGTGTCGCTAGCTATGATAATAAAAATAGAACTCTGTGTGATTTTAGCTTTTGGATTAAGAATATTGCTATCTGACAATTGAACTTGTGATCTCCAAACCCATTTAGCAGGGCTGCTAACTTGGGCATTTAGTTGCACTGAGTCGCCCAAGCATACTTTTGCATCATCACTTGCTTTTACAGTTGGTATAGGCACTACTTTTACTTTTAAGGTATCAAAACCGAAGCAAGAACCCACACTAATTTTTAAATAATATGTAGTATCCACAGGAGGATTTACAAATGGAGTTTGGGAATTGCTATTGATAATAAAGTAAGAAGGTGTCCACTCATAAGTGTTTGCTGCAGCTGCATTCAGGAATACCCCAGCCCCTGCACAAATTCGTTGATCTGCTCCTGCATTGGCCGAGGCTTTGGAAAACAGACTTACTGTTACCGTATCTTTTTGTACGCATGTGCCATTGTTAGCCGTTAGTATATAATCAATATTTGCTGTGGGTTTGCTATAAGGTTGGGTTAAACTTGGGTTATTTAAAAAGGTGTTTGGCTGCCAAGTAACATTGCCCAAGGCTGTGGCTTGCAATTGCACGCTATCACCTAGACAAATGGTTAAATTCTTGCCAGCATTTGCTAGAACTTGGGTGACATACACATCAACGGTATCTCTTTGAACACAAGAACCAAAACTAGCTTTTAAAATATATTTGGTATCACTAACTGGCTTTACAAAGGGTTTGATTTGGGTTGTATCTTTCATTGATGGATTAGTTTGCCAACTAAAGTTTCCTTTGGCAACGCCATCTAGTCGAACACTATCTCCCAAGCAAATTTGTTTGTCTAAACCTGCATAAGCTGAAGCATTTGAAACATTTACGTTAACTGTATCAATACGAGAGCATGCACCCTGAGTAGCTGTTAAAATATAATTAATGCTGATAGGTGGTTTCACATATGGACTGATAATATTCGAATCACTCATGTAAGTAGTGGGTTTCCATTTGAAAGAACCTATGGCAGAACCATTTAATTGAACACTATCTCCCACACATATATTTTTATCTAAGCCTGCATTGGAGGATACTTGGGTGACAAAAACCTCAACGGTATCTCTTTGAACACATGAACCAAAGGTAGCTTTTAAAATATATTTTGTATTACTATTGGGCTTTACATATGGCTTTATTTGCGTTGAATCATTCATGGCTGTGGTAGGTTGCCATGTAAAGCTTCCTGTAGCAACGCCATCCAAACGAACACTATCTCCCAAACAAATATTTTTATCAAGGCCAGCAAAAGCAGAAGCATTTGCAACATTTACCATCACCGTATCAACACGAGAACATGCACCTTGAGTAGATGTTAAAATATAGCTGAGGCTACTTGGTGGCTTCACATAAGGACTAATAAGATTCGAATCTCTCATATAGGTGCTGGGCTTCCATCTAAAGGATCCAATAGCAGAACCATTTAATTG
>RGVD01000229.1 GCA_010027395.1 Bacteroidota bacterium | reverse complement strand
TCGACTTATGAAAAATTAGGCTTGATATATCCACACAAAATGTCGTATTTCGCAGCCCTTATAAATCAATTAAAAACAACACATAAAATAGAATAAAAATGTTAACACTAGTATTTATCTTAATTATCATAGCCTGTGTGCTTTTAACTTTAGTTGTATTAATTCAAAATCCTAAAGGTGGTGGAATAGCAGCAAATTTTGTTGCTCCAACTCAAATCATGGGTGCAAAACGCTCAACAGATGTGGTTGAAAAAGCAACTTGGATTTTGGCTTTAGCTCTAATTGTATTAACACTTGGTTCAAACTTTTTTCGCCCAAGTAGTGAAGAGGCTAGCACTCAAGACTCACGTTTGAAAGATGCGATTGAAACTACAACAGTTCCGGCAGCTCCAGCACCTCAGCAACAAGCGGCCCCTGCAACCACAGATTCTGCTTCTACTAAATAGTATTTAGTGTTATAAATTATTATAGAAAGTCCCTTTTTGGGGCTTTTTTATTGGGTAAATTTTGGAGAATAGTTATTCTCTATTCAATTTAGATTTAACTATCATACTTAAATGCATAAAAAAAGACATTGTTAAAAACAATGTCTTTTCCATTTATTAGCAGTATTTATCTAAACACTAGCATGAGATATTTTCTCTAATTTTTCTTTATTCACCACCCTGATTCTTTTTCCTTCAATCTCGATTAGCTTATCGTTTTTGAATTCAGTAAGCAATCTGATAACAGTTTCTGTAGCTGTTCCCACAATGTTCGCAAGGTCTTCACGAGGTAAAGTTACAGCTATAGTTGTTTCGTCTGATTGACCATTTTTGAAAGTTTGTTGCAAAAACAATAAAGTTTCAGCCAATCTCTCTCTCACACTTTTTTGAGCCAAGCTTTGGATTTTTTCACTAGCCATTCCTAAGTCATGACTTAGTGCCTTAACCATATGTTTGTTGATTTCAGGATTGCTATCAATCAATTCAAGGAAAACATTTTTTGGAATAAAGCAGCAAAGTGTATCTTCAAGACAGGTTGCTGAAGCTACCAATGGTTCTTCTGCAATCAGTGCCCTGTAACCTAAAAAATCTGATTCCTTGGCAAATCGAATGATTTGTTCCTTACCTTCTTTATTTGAGCGGGTAAGTTTTATTACACCCTTATTAACACAGTATAAGCCAAGCGGTTGGGTATCTTCATCAAAGATGGTTTGTCCCTTTTTATAATGAGTGCAAGTCTTGGCAGACATTATTTTCTCTAATTCTTCATCGGTGCAGAATTGAAGAAAAGAGATATTGTGGGTTCCGCAGGTGGCGCAAGTAAATGTTACTTTTTGCATAACAGCAATATTAGATTTTTTTTCTCTTTTTTAATCAATCGTTTTTACACCAAACGCTAAATAATTTTTCTTGCTCTTGATTTCCAATAATTTTCTTTATTCTACTTCCCTTTAAATCAAGGCTGCAAGCTATATTTGGAAGTAACTCTAATAAATATTTTTCAAATAAATTTTTCCCCCAAATAATTTCTTTGAAGTATAAATCAAATGAAATTCCTGCATATTTTTCTAAAAGAAGTTTATAATCTTGTTCGCTGAATCCTTTGCTTTTGGCATAGTATTCATGATACAAATCGCGCATAACATTGTCTAAGCAATATTTACCACTTGAATTTTTGATTATCATGATATCTGCTATTAATGCTGCCAATAAACCTTCAACATATATGGAGGTTTTGCGTGCAGGTACTCCTGGGACATATCCATCAAGCCAAGTATCATAGCTTGATTGAGCTACCGAATAGTTGAAACGACCTGGATTGTTATAATGTCGTTGTATGTCTGAATTCAGGCTACTTAGGTATTGTTCCCAATTCCACACGCCACTTCTGAGCAGCATCAAATCTCCACAATAGGTGGTTACACCTTCATATACAAAGCCCAATGTACTATAGTTTTCTTTGGTATAGTCATAAGGCCACATTTCAATTGGGCGGATTCTTTTAATGTTCCAAAGATGAAAAAGTTCATGGCTGCTTATGGCTAATAAATCGTTGTGAAATTCTTCGTCAGTATCATCATTGCTTTTACCCATAGCAATAACAGTGCTATCCGCATGTTCAACACCATGTCTAAATGGATAAGAAAGCATTTGATATAGAAAATGATATTCTTTACACTCGAGTTCTTTAAAAATAGCTATCTGTGCTTTGGCGTATGCACCGGTTTCCGCAGTTAACCTTTGTAAGTCTATATTATGTTTTCCTTGAAACCAGAAATGAAATTTGCAGTTTTGAACTTGAAATTCTGTGTGCTGAAGACTTCTGCTAGCAATAAACGGACTGTCAGCTAAATGATGGTAATCCTTTGCGTAAAGCATTTTGCCTTTGTTTGGCATTTGGCAAGCAATAAGGTAATCATCAGGAATTGCAAGTATTAATTCTATTGGCTCTTCAATTTTACCCACCTCATACATAAAACAATGAACCGGATTTACATACACTTGCTCTTCGCTTATATAGCAGGCTCCGGCATCTAATTGATTAGCGTAATACTGATAACTGAAAACTATTTTTTTCGTGTCCTTATTCGGCTGAATTTGCCAACAATCTTTACTTATTTTTTTGTATGATAATTCTTTTTTATTTTGGTCATAGCATACAAAACATCTAATGTTTTTAGCAAAGTTCCCCAATTCATATCTACCCGGTCGCCAAGCTGAAAGTTGTAATGAAATTGGTTCTATACCTTGGGGTTCAACGGAACCACTAATGTTTAGAAAATGCTCAGAGGATAGTTCGGTAGAAAGGGAATATATTAGCATTTGTTATGATTTGTTTCTGCTCAAAAATACTAAAATCAAGCAATGGCATATAATTATTATTTAAAGCAGTTTTTATATTTGTGATTGAGAAGCCCCGAAGGGGCGTAATACAAATAACATAGGGTATAGCCCTATGAATAATGAAAAAGTGATGGGACAATCATTAGTTAAAAATTATGTGCATATTGTATTTAGTACAAAATATCGCCAAGCGCTTATTTCACAGGAAATAGAACCAGAATTGTACACTTACATTGGAGGTATTTGTAACAAGTTAGCTTGTCAGGTAATAAAAATAGGTGGCTGTGCCGACCACATTCATATTTTATGTTTACTCTCTAAAAAGATCGCATTAATGAAACTTTTAGAAGAGGTAAAATCTCATTCTTCTAAATGGATTAAAACAAAAGGAAAAGAATTTGAGAATTTTTATTGGCAAGATGGATATGGTGCCTTTTCAGTAAATCCATCAGAAATAGATGTAGTTATTAACTATATAGCTTATCAAAAAACACATCATTTAAAAAGAGGTTTTCAAGATGAATTTAGATTGTTCTTGAAAAAATATGAAGTAGAATATGATGAAAAGTATGTTTGGGATTAACAACGAAGGGCTTTACCCTTCGTTTTGATATCGCGCCCTTTCAGGGCTTCCCAATCCTAATCAGCACTTCTCCAATTCTTCTTTCACAAAAGCCATCAATTCCTTGATGTAGCTTTCAGTGAAATTAAACTCAATGCCTGCTGTTTTATAAATCTCACCGATGGTTTTAGTATAACCCAAACTCAATGCAGCTTTATATTCAGCAATAGCTTTTGATTTATTATTTAGATAATTTCTCCAAACTGCAAGTGCGCCTAGTTGAGCCATACCATACTCGATATAATAAAATGGTACTTCATATAAATGCAATTGCTTTTGCCATGTATATGCTTGTATGTTTTGATATCCACTCCAATCAACCATTCCTGTTCCAAAATCTTTGCTAAGTTGGAGCCAATAGTCTTTTCGCTCTTGGGCAGTATGTGCAGGATTGCTGTATATCCAATGTTGAAACTTGTCGATGGTAGCAATCCAAGGAAGTATTTTAATGATGCCTTCTAGATGTTCTTCTTTGGCACGGTTAAAATCTTCCTTATTTGGATAAAATTCATCTTGTCCATCGTAACTTAACAACTCCAT
>RGVD01000228.1 GCA_010027395.1 Bacteroidota bacterium | reverse complement strand
TAATGGGCAATATTTCAAGGTTGATTTAACTTATTCCAAGGGGTTGCGCTCTCCGCAATTTTTGCAAAATGTTTATCATATTCCTCGTGACAATGAGAGTATTTATTGTGATTTAAAGCTAGGGTTGTTTTAGGAGGATATGATAATTAAACCATTTTGGGATATAAAAAGGCACTTCAATCTTCTTGCAAATCTTCGCAATTTTGTTTTTTTGGTGCTGATTTTTATATTGGTTTTCTATCCGCCTTTGGTTTTAGCTGGCACTCCCGTTGTTGGTCTTCTGCCAGATGGAACAACCAATACTGGTGTTGATAGGTCACCAAATGGAACTCCGCTTCTAAACATTTCTGCTCCAAATGCTAGTGGAATGTCGCATAACAAGTTCACTGATTATAATGTTTCGCCAGAGAATTTGGTTATCAATAATTTTAAGGGTAGTTCAAGCCAGATGGTTGGTAATTCTAATCTGGCGGGGGTGGTTTATGCCAATCCAAATTTAGCAAATGGGTCGGAGGCAAGGGTGATATTAAATGAGGTGACCTCAACTCATTCTAGTTTTATTAATGGTTATACTGAGGTGTTTGGTGGTAGGGCGGATTTGATTATTGCTAATCCAAATGGTATTGCGGTTTCTGGGGCGGGGTTTATTAATACTTCTCGTTTGGCTTTGGTTGCTGGTCGTCCTAATTTGGGTGTGGGTGGTAATGTGGTGGATTACACTTTGTCTGGCAATTCCAGCTCTTTTGATCCTGCCAATTATTCTAATCTTGCTGGTAAGGTTTTAATTACTTCTCGGGATGTTCCTGCTGTTGATAATGCTGGGCAAAATATTGTCATTCCGCTTGGGCTTGATGTTTCTACTGTTGATTATGCTGATATTATTGCCAGGGCGGTTAAAGTTACGGGTAATATTTATGCTAATAATTTGGGTGTGCAAACTGGTAATAATAGGGCAGTTCAGGCTGTTGATGGTAGTTGGTCGGTGGTTTCTGATGATGGGGTTGGGCGGGTGCAGGCTTCCGCTGGTCAATTGGCAATTGATTCTAGCTATTTGGGTGGAATGTATGCTGGTAGAATTAGTCTGGTTGCAACTGAGTCTGGTCTTGGGGTTGCGGCTCGTGGTGATTTGGTTGCTGATGTTGGCAATATTGATTTGGGTGCTAAGGGTGATGTTAGCTATGCTAATATTGTCTCGAAAAATGGTGATGTGAATATTGCAGTTGGTGATAATGCTGGTAATGGTAATGGTAATGCCAATGCCAATGTTAATAATGCCAATCTCAATTCTGTTGATAGCTCTGCTTTGATTTCTGCTAAGGGGGTGGTTAATTTGGCTGTTGCCGGGAATATCAATAATTGGGGTGAGATCAGTGGTTATGGTTTAGATATCATTGCTCTGGGGAATGTTAATAATTCTGGCAATTTAATTGGGCGGAATAATTTATCTCTTGGGGTTGGTGGTGATTTAGGCAATTCTGCTAATATTTATTCCACTAATTCTATAACAATTACGGCTGGGGGAAGTGTGAATAACAATTCTGTTGCCAATTCTGAAGGTTTAATTTTATCAAATAATATTCTTGGCATTACTGCCGCTTATCTAAATAACTTCTCATTATCCACAATCAAAAGTGATAATATCTTGAATTTTAATATTGCCAATTTAACCAATAATGGTGCTATTTTAGCCACTAATCAAATTAATTTTAATAATCTTATTAATCTGACCAACTCTGAATCATCAGCTTCAATTTATTCTAAAGCTGATCTTAATCTTAACTTGGCCAATCTTACCAATACGAATAATGCGGTGATTAACTCTGATGGCAATGTTATTATCAACGCCAGTAATAAGATCATCAATGATCATTCTCTGATTTTAGCAATTGGTGATTTAAATATTAGTGCTAAATCTCTCGCTAACCAAAACACCAATTCCAATCCTCTGGATAGTAATGGCAAGATCATTTTTGATTATGGTTTGGTGACGGGAGGAAGTTTAACTCTTCAAACTGATAGTCTATAATGACCCCCATTTTTCAGACCAAAATGTTTTTTTCTTAAGATAGAATCCCATAGAATAAAATCTATAACCTTTTCTATTTTATTAAAATTAATTTAAGTCAAAAATGCCAGTCATCAATAAATCATCAAATTCAATTATAACCAATAAATCAGGAATAATTAGAAGGAAGCACAGAAGCGAGTTTAAATTTAAAGTAGCAATTGAGGCAATAAAAGAGCATAAAACCATAGCAAATATTTGCAGAGAATTTGCAGTGCATGAAAGCCAAGTAAATGCCTGGAAAAAGCAATTAAAAGAGCAAGGATCGGCAATTTTTGAAGATGCTTCCCAATCTTCTAAAATAAACCTTGAATCCAAGCTTGAAGCAAAAATAAGCAAATTAAATGAATATATTGGTGAGCTTTCTGTTGAAAATAAGTTTTTTAAAAAAAAATTAAATTTCTAAGCAAGGAAGCTAGGGAACGAATGATTGATAGCGGATTTGTAGATTTAAGCCTCAGGTCTCAATTTGATCTTTTGAACTTAAATCGTAGTAATTATTATTATCAAAAAGTAGCACCAAACCAATCAGATCAAGACTTAGCAAACAAGATTTATGAGCTTTGGCTCAAATATCCATTTTTTGGTTATCGAAAAATTACCGCATTCTTGAATAATGCAAATGAATCAGGTGAGATAAGGGTTAACCACAAAAAAGTGCAAAGAATAATGAAGCAGATGAATTTATCTGCCATCTGTCCTAAGGCAAAAGGTAATTACAAAAAGGTAAGCTACAGCCTTATCTACCCCTATTTGTTAAAAGATTTAAAAATAGAGAAAATTAATCAGGTTTGGACAACTGACATAACCTATATCAGAATGGATGAAGCCAGTGGAGGAGGATTTACCTACTTCCTTGCCATAATTGACCTTTATAGCAGATTTATTTTAGCTTCATATTTATCAACCAATATGGAAGCTGATTTCTGCGTTGACACATTACAACTAACGCTAAGCAAATACACAAAACCAGAGATATTTAACACCGATCAGGGCAGTCAATTCACCAGTAATGGCTGGTGTGATTTACTCAAGGCAAGCAAGATTAAAATCAGTATGGATGGTAAAGGCAGGTGCTTTGACAACATATTTTCTGAAAGGTTGTGGCGAACTGTAAAATATGAGGAAGTGTTTTTAAAAAGTTATGACAGCGTTAAGTCAGCAAGAGAACAATTAGGAGCTTTTGTAGAATTTTATAATTACCAAAGACCACACCAGTCTCTAAAATACAATACTCCAGCTGATATTTACTTTGGTATAAAACAACTAAAAAATAAAACTAAATTGAATTAAATTTTTTTTAAACGGATTTTACTCAAACTGGCTTTTTGAATAGCCTATTCGTAAAATCCTAAAAAAATTTAATAAATTTTTTTGAGATTGCTTACAGTTTAGCAGGCAAATTTTAACAAATTTTATATCTTAAGAATTAAAAAAATTGGTCTTGACAATGGGGTTCACTTTATCCACCAGAAAAATTGGTGCGCCTAACTCCAGTAAATTCATTTCCTAAATTGTCATAACCAACTGTTGCTCTGGCAGGAAATTTCTTTTGATTAGCAATATAAACTTTTGCTTCGCCTTCATTAATTGCTGGCTCAATTTTCATCGTGGCGTTGTTTGAAGGAAGGCGGTTCATTTGATAAATGCCTTGATTGATATCTTGTAAATTCAACGTGTCACCTTCCATAAGACCAAAGGCGGTAAATTCCTGCATCTTATCAGTGAAATGGTTGTCACCAACAATCACCTCATCAATTTTTCCTTCCAAAATTTTTAGCTCTAGATTGCCACTTTGGATGTTTTGCTTTGGCACAACAACCCTTGCGGTTACATATCCTTCGTCATTATAAAAGGTTTGAATTGCGGTGATGATTTCTGTTAAGGTTTTTGCTTCAACGCATTTGCCAATGAAAGGTTTAACGAGTTTTTTCTGTTGTCGCTTAGAAACGGAATTGGCATCGATTAAAGCAATTGATTTTAT
>RGVD01000227.1 GCA_010027395.1 Bacteroidota bacterium | reverse complement strand
GTTTCTTTAAGCTTATCTTGAATTTCCTTATCGCTGATTTCTCCTTTTGGCTCGGGTTTTCCAGTTGGCCTGCCTTTTCCAAAACGATTGTCTCTATTACCGCCCGAATTCGGTCGGCTAGGATTCGCTACTGTTACTATCGGCCTTTGTGAGGCAGGTGTAGCAGGCTTATCTCCTTTAAAGTCTTTGAATTTTGATGCATTATCGCTACCGCCAACAAAATTATTACGCTTGCGTTTTTTCTTGCTGCCTGCATTGGCATTATCACTTGAAGCAACAGGCAGTGGTTTTTTGGGCGCATCAACTGGTAAGGCAATTTTACCCATTACTTTCAAACCTGATAGTTGTTGGAAGTTTGGCTCAATTAATTTTGGCTCATCAACTATTTCTGATGCTTCTTCTGCAATATCAGTTTTAACTTCTGCAGCTGGTGTTTCAATAACAACAGGAGCTTCGATAACTTTCTCGTCAACAACTTTTTCAACTTCATTCTCAACGGCCTTAGTTCTTTTCTTAGTTTTGGTAGTTTTTGAAGTTTCTTTCTCCGCTTCCTTTTCTTTTTTAGTCTTTTTGTCTGGACGAGTTTTGGTGTTTAAAGCACCTAAATCTATTTTTCCCTTTACCTTCAAACCTAATTTACCATCTTCTTCCTCTTCAGATTCTTCAACTTGTGGCGCTTCAGCCTTAGGTTCAGGTGTAGCTATAACTTCAATAACAGGCTCTACTCTAACTTTAATAGGAGCAACTACAATTGGCTCTTCAATCTTAGGCTCAATAATTGGCGCTACCAAATTCGATTCATCAACCGCAGGAGCCGCTGTAATGACAGGTTTTGGCGCTGTTTTGTTAGATAGTTGTTCTGATTTGATAATCATTCCAACATCTTCATAGTCGTCATCTTCTTTAAAAACCGATTTCGGTTTTTGACTCTCAATGGTAATTTCTTTTAGCTTAGCAGGTTTATCCTTGCTAAGTGAGCTTGCAGCTTCTTTGGCTTTTTTATCAGCTTGAAATTCGTTTAATAATATTTGGTACTGCTCGTCAGTGAGCTTAGTTGTAGGCTTTGCATCTACCTTATGACCCTTTTTTGACAAGGTGTCCACAAGGGTCTGCATACCCACATTGAGTTCTTTCCAAACTGCGTTTAATCTTTTGCCTGTAGCTTCGCTCATTAAATTTGTTAAGTCTTGTAATAATTATTTGCGCAAATATCGTGTATTACGCACTAATAATTGTTACGAAAGCACGAGAAACATTTTACTGTTAAGCGCAAATAGGCAAAGCTTCAATATGATATGGCCGACTGCTACTTCATAAAATAGATTTCTCGCGTTTTCTTTTTTGTTTATTAAATTATTTATTTATTCAAATTCGGCTTGCAATATTTTGCGAACCTCTATCACTGTTTCTTCTTCTAATTCAGTTCTTCTTACTAATTCGTCAGTTTCAATTGCCAATACAGACTTAGCTGTATCACAACCTATTCCTTTCAACTCGTCAATAATCCAACTGTCAATTTCATCTGAAAATTCTTCTAAATCGATATCCTCATTGTCAATCTCTTCAGTATCTCTGTATACATCAATTTCGTATCCAACTAACTTTCCAGCCAGTTTAATGTTATGACCACCTTTACCAATTGCCAAACTAACTTGGTCTGGTTTTAAGAAAACAGCCACACGTTTTTCAGCTTCTTCAATTTTAATATTTGAAACCTTTGCTGGACTTAATGCTCGCTGAACCAGTAATTGTAGGTTATTGGTATAATTGATAACATCAATATTTTCGTTACGCAATTCCCTTACAATACCATGAATACGGCTGCCTTTCATACCCACACAAGCCCCTACTGGGTCAATTCTATCATCATAGCTTTCTACTGCCACTTTAGCTCTTTCACCTGGCTCGCGAATAATTTTCTTAATATTAATCAATCCATCGATAATCTCAGGAACTTCAAGTTCAAATAATCTTTCTAAAAACACAGGAGAGGTTCTTGACAATATTATTCTTGGAGTACCATTAAACATTTCTACTTTTAAAACAATAGCTCGTATGCTATCGCCTTTTTTGTAAAAATCAGCAGGTATCATTTCGGTTTTTGGTAATAACAACTCATTACCATCATCATCCAAAACCATGATTTCTTTTTTCCAAAGCTGATAAACCTCGCCCGTAATAATCTCACCCACTCGGTCTTTATATTTCTTGTATAGCTCGTCTTTTTCAAGTTCAAGAATTTTTGATAACAAGGTTTGACGTGCTGATAATATGGCTCTGCGACCGAAAACGGCTAAGCCTACCTCTTCAGTTACATCTTCTCCAATTTCAAAATCTGGCTCAATTTTAATTGCATCTGAGTATGCAATTTGGGAACGAGAATTTTCAACTTCACCATCGTGAACGATGTTTCTGTTCTGCCATATCTCTAAATCCCCGCTGTTATCATTGATAATTACATCAAAGTTATCGTCTGTGCCATATTTTTTGCGCAACATTCCACGAAAAACATCCTCCAAAACGCGTTGCATGGTGGCGCGGTCGATGTTTTTAAATTCTTTAAACTCGCTAAAAGAGTCGATTAATCCTACACTGTGCATTTTATATTTATTGTTTTGTTATTCTATTTTATTTAAAACTTATTTGAACCAAAGTACTTGCTATATCAGCAAAAGCAACATCTATGTATGTGGATGAAGGGCTGTATCTTTTCTTTTTATCGGGCAATTGAAGGCTGATTTTTTCTTCATCAATTTCATCCAATTTACCTTCAACCAAAGTTCCATCAGTCAATTTTACTTCCAATACCCTACGCATGTGCTTATGGTATTGGCGATGCATGAGCAAAGGCCTATCTGCACCTGGTGATGACACCTCAAGTGTATAAGCATTTTCAGTAAACTCTACTTCATCCAGTTTTTCTGACAAATATCTGTTTAACGTGCGGCAGGCCTCGATATTAACACCTTCATCACCATCCAAATATACGATAACTTTTTGCCCAGCAGGCTTCCAATCTACCTCTACTATAAATAGTTCAGAAGGCAAATGCTCTAATCCCCAAGCTTTTATTTGATTTACAATATCCATTAGTAAAAGAAAGAGGGGACTTTCTGTCCCCTCTTTTCATTTGTTATATTTTCGCAACAAATATATGATTAAGTTCTTAATAGGCAAGTTTTTGTTGAAATAAGCATAAGAATAATTCCAGTTGGCACCAAACAGATTTTAATAAATAACAAGCTCATCTCTAAAGTACGGGGCATAATTATCATTATCGACTAAAGTAAAACTTGCTTTAAACATGTTGACCTGAGTTCATTATTTTTATTTAAAATCTGCTGAGGCAAATTTATTCCTGCTTTTTTGTTTATGTAGATTTAGTTAGGTTTGTGCCACTAAAATTATGACAAAAGACAGAAGAGTCAGGGTACGATTTGCACCAAGTCCTACAGGGGCTTTGCACATTGGTGGGGTGCGTACAGCTTTGTACAATTATTTATTTGCAAAAAAACACGGAGGAGATTTTGTCCTACGTATTGAAGATACCGACCAAACCAGATTTGTGCCAGGTGCCGAAGAGTATATTATTGAGAGTTTGAAATGGTTGGGCATAGAGCCTAACGAAGGTGTTGGTTTTGGTGAGGGTCCTCATGCGCCTTATCGCCAAAGTGATAGAAAGCCTATGTATAGGCAATTTGCCGAGCAGTTGATTGCTGCAGGCCATGCTTATTATGCCTTTGATACGGCTGAAGATTTAGAGGCCATGCGCGAAAGGCTTAAAGCCTCCAATGTGGATGCTAAATACGATGGCATCACCCGCTCAGCTATGAAAAATAGCTTAACCCTTCCTGAAGATGAGGTAAAAAGAAAGCTTGAAAATGGCGACCCTTATGTAATCCGTATCAAATTGCCACGCAAAGAGGAAGTGAAATTTCATGATGAAATTCGCGGTTGGATTATTGTAAACACCAGCCAAATGGATGATAAGGTATTGTTTAAATCAGACGGAATGCCAACTTATCATTTGGCCAATGTGGTGGATGATT
>RGVD01000226.1 GCA_010027395.1 Bacteroidota bacterium | reverse complement strand
ACCATGGAAAACATGACCCGCACGGTGATTGAAGAGCGTCCTATGAATTTTAGAGAGATAGATGTATTCTCTCGTTTGATGGCAGATAGAATTATCTTTTTAGGCACTGCCATTGATGATTATATAGCCAATATCGTGCAAGCACAAATGCTTTTCTTAGAAAGCATGGACGCCCGCAGAGATATCCAAATGTATATTAACAGCCCAGGAGGCTCGGTGTATGCAGGTTTAGGTATTTATGACACCATGCAATGGATACAACCTAATGTGGCTACAATCTGTACTGGTTTGGCAGCTTCAATGGGTGCAGTATTAATGTGTGCTGGAGAAAAAGGCAAACGTACTGCACTACCTCATGCTCGTATTATGATTCACCAACCATTAGGAGGTGCGCAAGGACAAGCATCGGATATCGAAATCACTGCACGTGAAATACAAAAATTGAAAAAAGAATTGTACGACATTATTGCAAACCATAGCGGACAACCTTTTGAAAAAGTACAAGCAGATAGCGACCGTGACTATTGGATGATTGCCCAAGAGGCAAAAGAATACGGAATGGTGGATGATATTTTGGTACGCAAAAAAGAAGACATAGCTAAATAGGCATAGCTTATTACTATATTTGAAGGCTGTTTCAGAAAATATTTTTTGAAACAGCCTTTGTTATTATTAACGGATAGAAGAATAAAAAATGGCTAAGAAAAAAGAAGATGACCGTTGCTCGTTTTGTGGACGCAACAGAGAAGAAGTGAAATATTTGCTTTCAGGCATTGATTCAATGATATGCGAATCATGCGTGGACCAAGCTTTTAAGATTATAAATGAAGACGAAAAATCGGCAAAAAATAGTAAGGTTGAGGCTATAAAACTGCTGAAACCAGCTGAAATAAAAGCCCATTTAGACGAATACGTGATAGGACAAACCGAGGCAAAACGTGTGCTTTCAGTGGCGGTTTATAACCATTTTAAACGCATCAATGCTAAAAGCAAAAATGCAGATGTGGAATTGGAGAAATCGAACATCTTATTGGTAGGTGAAACAGGTACAGGAAAAACCTTATTGGCCAAAACTTTAGCCAAAATATTAAAAGTGCCTTTTTGCATTGCAGATGCTACCGTTTTAACTGAAGCGGGTTATGTAGGAGAAGATGTAGAGAGTATTTTAAGCCGCTTGCTACAGGCCTCAGATTACAATGTTGAGTTGGCTGAAAGAGGTATTGTGTATATTGATGAGATTGACAAAATAAGCCGCAAAAGCGATAACCCAAGCATCACCCGCGATGTGAGTGGCGAAGGGGTGCAACAGGCTTTATTAAAAATACTTGAGGGCACCACTGCCAATGTTCCACCTCAAGGTGGGCGCAAGCATCCTGAGCAAAAACTCATCCAAATAAACACGGTTAATATTCTGTTTATCTGTGGTGGCGCTTTTGAGGGCATCGATAAAATTATTTCTCGCAGGATGCAAACACAGTCTATCGGATTTAAAAATGATACCACCGTTAGCAGCGATGAAGAAAACATGTTGCAGTTTGTTTCCCCTGCCGATTTAAGGCATTTTGGCATGATACCTGAAATTATTGGCCGATTGCCTGTAGTATGTCACTTGAACCCACTTGACAAAGAAACTTTGTTTCAAATTTTAACTGAACCTAGAAATGCATTGATTAAACAATACAATCATTTATTTGATTTGGAAGGCATCAAGCTTAACATTTCAAAAGAAATTATCGACTTAATTGTTGACAAAGCTTTTGAATACAAACTAGGTGCTAGGGGTTTGCGCAGCATTTGCGAATCCATTATGTTGGATTACATGTTCGACCTTCCTTCCAATCAAGAAGTGAAAGAGATAAATATTTCCTACGAGGAGGCCAAAGAAAAATTGGAACACATAAAATTCAAAGGAATTAAAGCAGCCTAAAGGTCTGCCAATAATTTGAATAAAAAAATGAAGATAAAATCACTTGTTTTTAGTTTTCTTATGCTAGCCTTTTTTGTTGGCAAATCACAGGAAATAAAGCTCAGTGACTCTTTATTGAATTATTCTTTTAAAACCATCCAAGACAAAAACATCAGCTTGGCTAGTTTCAAAGGGAGTTTAGTTTTGGTTGAGTTTTGGGCAAGTTGGGACATCCCATCTCGCAAAAACCATGTGGAGCTTTTGAAGATTTACCAAGAATATTTGGACAAAAAATTCAAATTAGCCAAAAGGTTCAACATTGTTAGCATTTCATTGGACGTAAATCCAAAGCACCACAAACTTGCAATGAGCAAAGATGGGATGATTTGGAGAAATATTGTTTGCGACTACAAAGGGTGGGAATCGCCTTGGGTTGATATTTTTAAAGTAAAAATGTTGCCCCAAAACTTTTTATTAGACGGAAATGGAAAAGTGATAGCCCATGATTTGTGGTACGAGGAACTTGAAAAACAATTAAAGGCTCTTCAATAAGTCTGCCTACATGTCACTATTTACCTCATTGGCAATACCTTTGATATTACATGCTAAAAAATATATAATTGATAATACAAACGAAGAACTTATTCCTGAGCAAGAAACCCCAATTGAAGAAAACGCATCAGCCCCCATTTCAGAGACTGAGGCTACTGCCAAACTTTCGCTTGAGGATGAATTGGCAGAGATGAAAGACAAGTACCTTCGCTTATACAGTGATTTCGAAAATTTTAAACGCAGAACAAGCAAGGAAAGGGTTGAGTTTTTTAAAACTGCTGGTCAGGAAATCATTACAGCTATGTTGCCTGTTTTGGATGATTTCGAGCGTGCTACAAAATCAATGGATACAGCACAAGATGTGTCAGCCGTAAAGGAAGGTGTGACTTTGGTTCACCATAAATTAAAAAACATTTTAACCCAAAAAGGACTTAAGGAAATGGAAGCACAAGGCAAAGACTTTGATGCTGATTTTCATGAAGCCATCACCAATATCCCTGCCCCTAGCCCAGAATTAAAAGGCAAAGTGGTGGATGCGGTTGAAAAAGGTTATTTCCTTGGCGACAAAGTGATTCGCTACGCTAAGGTTGTGGTGGGAGAATAAATTTAATAAAATAAACAAACTATTTGAAGATTGAAAATGGCAATTTCATCATTTTTAAATCTTCAAATCATGCAATAAAAAGGAATGGCAAAAAGAGATTACTACGAAATATTAGGTGTAAGTAAAAGCGCTAATGAGACTGAAATAAAAAAGGCTTATAGGCAGATGGCAATTAAATACCATCCAGACAAAAATCCTGATAACAAAGAAGCTGAGGAGAAATTTAAAGAAGCTGCTGAGGCTTATGAGATATTAAGTGATGGAGATAAGCGTGCCCGTTATGATCGTTTTGGTCACCAAGGCAACAGTGCATCTGGTGGCGGATATGGTGGTGGTGGAATGAATATGGAAGACATATTCAGCCAGTTTGGTGATGTGTTTGGAGATGGTGGCGGAGGAGGATTTGAATCATTCTTTGGTGGTCAATCACGAGGTGGTAGAAGAGGTGTGCGAGGAAGCAATATTCGCTTAAAAGTGAAAATGACCTTGCAAGAAATCTCTGCAGGCGCTGAGAAAAAATTGAAATATAACCGCATGGTAATGGCCGATGGCATTAACTTTAATACTTGCGGTACTTGTAATGGTAACGGAAGTGTAAGACGCGTTACCAATACCTTCCTAGGACAAATGGCTACTACCAGTGTTTGTCCTACATGTAACGGAACCGGCAAAACCATGGGCAAGCGCCCAAGTGGTGTAAATGCAGATGGTTTGGTTTCTCATGAAGAAATCGTTTTAGTAAACATCCCTGCGGGTGTCACTGATGGAATGAACCTGAGCATGCAAGGCAAAGGAAACGTGGGCCCAATGGGAGGCCCTTCAGGCGATTTAATTATATTAATTGAGGAGATTGAAGATGCAGTTTTAAAACGTGAAGGCAATAACATGGTATATGATTTATACCTAAATTTTGCTGATGCGACATTAGGAACAAATGTTGAGGTACCTACTGTGGATGGAAAAGTGAAAGTGAAAGTAGATGCAGGAACCCAAGCCGGTAAAATACTTAGGTTGAGAG
>RGVD01000225.1 GCA_010027395.1 Bacteroidota bacterium | reverse complement strand
ATTATTGCTCCTTTGATGCTGTTGTTTTTACTAGTAGTTAAAAAGTGTATGCCGTCCCATTGTCCTGCCACATCCTTGTAGTCATTCTCTAACCTGTCACCCTGAAAAACCACAGGATTATCTACGGTACCGTTTACCTTCAGCGTACCTTGCACATATATTTTAGAATTGATATGACTGTAAATTTGTGCTCCTGCCGCTATGGTTAAGGTGCTGCCGGTTGGTATCAAAACTGAATTATAGATAACATAAGGTTTGCCTGCAGGCCAAGTAATTTGTTTATTGCTTTCTAATACAGAGTCGTTTATAAAATTGGCATTTTGACCATAACCAAAAATAACCACACTTTGCTTGTTGCCATTGGTTTCAAACAAAATATTATCTGCAATCGGGTATGGTAGGTTATTATTAAATTGGGTAGCCGAATCAGGGTATACTTGAACAAAAATAAAGATGCTGTCTTTACCCATGATTTCAATATCATTGAAAACCTTCCCCGGCTGGCCATCCACATTGAGTTTAAAAACAGAACCTGTGGTATTGCCTGCCAACTTTATGTTTGTCTTAATGGCATTTTCATCAGGATTGGTAACCCTCAATTGAAAAGTAATTGAGCGTGGGGTATTGGGAACATTGTTGCTCAACTTGCTAAACATGGTATCAAACAAAACCGAGTCGCTTGAGAATTTTAGCATGACCCCATTTTTGGTAAACTCCAAATCTTTTCTGCAAGCACTTAGGGCTATCAGAAAGAAAAGACTTATGTATATCGCTATGTTTTTTTTATTCATTTTTTCAAGGCTTGGGAAATGGTGTTGGCCTATTTATCTGTATTTAATATTGGTTAGAAAGATCTTCCTTAGCCTACCCTATATCCTTCGACTCCGCTCAGGATGACATCGCACAAGGGGAATATATTTTTCTTTATTTTTCTAATTCAACATTCATAATTTTTAATTTCTAATTATTTAAATGCTATAACGCTCTATTATCCAATCTGGTATTAGTTCGGCCCTACCCGTTGTCAAACTTACCATGGTATAGTTAAAATAGCCACTGCTACAGGATTTATTGGTACCTAGCTTTACAATGTCATAGCAAACTTTCACGCCATCCTTATGCATTTCGTCAATCCAAGTAATAATTTTCATTTCGTCACCTAAAAGCAGAGGTCGCTTAAACTCGATGAAAGTATTTTTTATGACCCAGCCATAACCATGCTTTATAAATTCTTGCATGGGCATTTTGTAGTTAAGCTCCATTTGCTCGTATCTTGCAGCTAACACATAATCAATGTATTTGCTGCTGTGCACATGGTTATTCATGTCGATATCATCAGGACGAACTTTTAAAATGCTCTCAAATTTTGAACGATTAGCTTCCATAATTTGAAGCGAATATAAATGCAAATCAAGCAATAGAAAACAAATCTTCGTTTTTAACAATAAACCATTTCTATTGGTTGCATTTCATAATCCCGAGAGGAAAATATGACAACAATTTTGCTAATATTGGCCTTCGGGATAAAATCTATTTCAGAATATGCCTTTTTATTCGGTTTTTTGCGTTGCAGAAAGAGAAGATGTCAGATATAATTAAACTATTACCAGATCATGTAGCTAACCAAATAGCAGCCGGTGAAGTGATTCAAAGGCCTGCCAGTGTGGTGAAGGAATTGCTCGACAATGCAATTGATGCCCGAAGCACAGAAATCAAATTGATTTTGCGTGATGCAGGCAAGGCTTTGGTGCAGGTAATAGACAATGGCATTGGCATGAGCCCTACCGATGCTCGTATGTGTTGGGAGCGACATGCCACCTCTAAAATATCAAGCAGTGAAGATATTTTTAAAATAAAAACCATGGGTTTCAGAGGCGAGGCTTTGGCCAGTATGGCTTCTGTGGCACATGTAGAATTGAAAACCAAGCGAGAGGAAGATTCTCTTGGAACCCTTATTTTGATTGAGGGTAGCGAGGTGAAGAAGCAAGAAAATATTGCTGCCTCAGTGGGTACTAGCATTTCTGTTAAAAACCTATTCTTCAATGTACCTGCTCGTAGAAATTTTCTCAAATCCAATCCAGTGGAGTTGCGCCATATCATTGATGAATTTACCCGCGCAGCGCTTGCCAATCCTCAAATAGCTTTTAGTTTATGGCATAATGATGAAGAAAGTTTCAACCTAAAAAAAGCGAGTCAATTGCAGCGTATTTGTGATATGTATGCTGATAAAAACAAAGACAATTTATTGCTTTGTGAGGAAGAAACCAGTATCATCAATGTGAGTGGTTTTATTGGCAAGCCTGAGTTGGCTAAAAAAATGCGTGGGGAGCAATTCTTTTTTGTGAACAAACGATTTATAAAAGATGCTTACCTCAACCATGCTATTACTAGCTCTTTCGAGGGAATGATAAGCAAAGAGCAATACCCCTTTTATTGTATCTTTATTGAAATAAACCCAGCTCAAATAGACATCAATATTCATCCTACCAAAACTGAGTTAAAGTTTGAAGATGAAAAAAATGTGTACCAAATCATCAGAGCCATTACCCGTAAGGCTTTGGGCGATTTTCATGAAGCGCCAAAAATCAATGAGTTTGACGATAACCAATTCATGAATTTTCAGATTAAACAATCTGATTATGGCAATATGGCTTCTCAGCAAGACTCTCAAAAAGATGCAACCATCAGAGAAGAACGCAACTATGGCAGAGGATCTGATTTTATAAAAAAAGACAATAACCAAGATTGGAAACAGATCTATGAAATAGCCCGAAGCGAGAAAAGTTCTCGCCCACAACTGTTTGAATTGCCTGGCATCACTAGCAAAATTGCCATACCTGAGCCTGAACCTGAAACCACGGTAGCACAAAGCATTTTTCAATTGCACCAAGCTTATATCGTTTCGCAAGTAAAAAGTGGATTGATGCTAATTGACCAACAAGCGGCTCATGAGCGCATATTGTATGAAAAAAACTTATATGCTTTGCAAAAAAATCCTGCTGTCAGTCAGCAGAAATTATTTCCTAAAGCAGTGCATTTAAATGCAGGTGACGAGAGTATTTTGCTTGAAATATTGCCCGAAATTCGTGCACTTGGATTTGATATAAATGAGTTTGGCAAAAACACTTTTGTATTAAACGGTGTGCCTGCTGAACTGAACCATGTGAACGAAGAACAAGTGTTACAAGAATTAATTGAAAACTATAAAAACACAAGAGGAGCGCAGAACAACAAACACGAAAGCGTGGCGCGGAGTTTGGCAAAACAAGCTGCAGTGAAAGCAGGAAACAGGCTAAGCTTGGAAGAAATGAACCAATTGATAGATGAGCTATTTGCTTGCAAAGAACCCACCTATTCACCTGATGGAAAACCTTGCTTGAGAATGCTTAGCCTTGATGATGTGAGAAAGCTTTTTTAGAAATGCGGAATGCGAATTGCCAAAAGTGCGAAATGAAGATTGAAAAACCTATCAACCCACAACTATCAACTAACAACTAACAACTAAAACATGAGACCAACCCAATTTTCAATATTGCCATTGGTAGTAAAAAACCTACTTATTATAAACGGACTTTGCTTTTTAGCCAATGTGGTAATGGCCGGCAGAGGCTGGTTTGATATGAACGATGCCTTTGGATTATATTATCCTGGCTCAGCTAATTTCAAGCCTTTCCAATTGGTTCAGCATAGCACACTTGTTGTTTAACATGTTTAGTCTTTGGATGTTTGGCAATACCCTCGAAAACTATTGGGGACCCAAGCGCTTTTTGATTTATTACATGGTAACTGGATTAGGTGCGGCCTTCTTGCATTTGGGTGTAAATTGGTATGAGATTTCACATTTGCAAGAGCAAGTGAGTAATTATGTGAGTAACCCAAGTTATGAAAGCTTTAGGATTTTTATTTCACAAAATGACCGTAACTTAAACATTGAGAACATTGAAAAGTTTAGTCAGATTTGGTTTAAAGAAAAACAAAATCCAGAGTACATCTCATACTCGAAAGAGATAGCAGAAAGTTTGTTGTTAGGCAAAATGAATGTGCCTGTGGTGGGTGCTAGTGGTGCGGTGTTTGGCTTATTGTTGGGTTTTGG
>RGVD01000224.1 GCA_010027395.1 Bacteroidota bacterium | reverse complement strand
GAAATACTCTCCACGTATATAAATATACGAGGTATGAGCACCCAAAGCAAAACTTGATGTAATCATTCCTTCTATTAATAGATGAGGAATTTTTTCCATCAAATAGCGGTCTTTAAAAGTACCTGGCTCGCTTTCATCGGCATTACAAACAAGGTATCTTTCTACACCTTCAGGTTTTGCCAGAAAGCTCCATTTCATGCCTGTTGGGAAACCTGCTCCTCCTCTACCACGAAGACCAGATTTTTTAACTTCTTCAACGATGGCTTCAGGTGTCATGGTTTTAACAGCTTTTTCAACTGAAGCATATCCACCAGTTCTTCGGTATGTTTCATACCCTTGAATACCCTCTACATGCTCGTTTTTTAATAATATTTTTTTACTCATAACTATTTATATATAGCCACAGATTAACACAGATATATCTATAAAATAATTCTATTAAAATGTAAAGAATCATTTCCAAAGTTAATTAATAAAGCCAATTTCATTTTTGATATGGCTAAATAATTTAACGTCTGTTTATAATGCTCTTCAACTAATCCACTTTGCGCTTTAACTTCTAAAATAATTTTATCAAACACCACAAAATCAGCATAAAAACTATGCTTTAATAAAATATTTTTATACTGAACCTCAAATTTTTTTTCTCTTTCAAATGCCATATTTTGTTTATTAAATTCTACTTCTAAAGCATCTTTATAAACCACCTCCAACAAACCTTTTCCCAAAACTTTATGAACTTCCATACATGCACCAATTACTTTAAATGACTCAGATTGATAAGGATATTTCTTTTTGTCATATTTTTCAAGTAAATCCATTTATAATCTGAGATAATCAGTGGCTAAATATTAGTTTTTTCTAAAGGTTGAATTATCTAAATATTTACTATGCTCGGTGGCATTCGACCACTGCTCAATAAGTGAATCTACTTTATCAAGCGTAAGGTTTTCATGAAACTGCTTACCCACTTGAAGCATTGGTGCAGTGCCACAACTACCAAGGCATTCCACGGTTTTTAAAGTAAACTTACCATCAGGAGTTGTTTCACCATCTTTGATGTTTAGTTTCTTTTCAATATGTTCAACAACATCATTCGCACCTCTTAACCAACAGCTACTTGTTCGACAAACTTCAATAAGGCATTTACCAACCGGTTTCAAGTTGAACATACTATAAAATGAAGCAACTTCATACGCTTCAATAGGTTGAATCTTTAATAAAGAAGCCACATAATCCATAACAGGCGCACTTAACCAACCATCAAATTCAGCTTGTGCAATATGCAAAGTAGGAATCAATGCGGCCTTTTGTTTGCCTTCAGGGTATCGTCTAATCAAGCGTTGAACAAGTTCATACGCTTCAGGACTAAATGCTATTTTTTGTACTTCACTCATTTTAATAATTTTAAATTTTGAATGCTGAACTTTGAATATTTCGGTTCAACATTTTTAATTCAATTGCCTTATGCATCCAATTCGCCTGCGATTACATTCATGCTACTCATGGCCACGATAGCGTCACTTATAGTTGAACCTTTTATCATTTCAGGGTATGCTTGGTAGTAAATAAAACATGGTCTGCGGAAATGCAAACGATAGGCTGATCTACTGCCATCACTCACCAAATAGAAACCTAATTCTCCATTGCCACCTTCAACCGAATGGTAAACCTCACCTTTAGGCACATCAGCTTCTCCCATCACAATTTTGAAATGCCAAATAAGCGCTTCCATATTATTATATACCTCTTCTTTTGGAGGTAAGAAAAATTCCGGTACTTCGGCAAAATGCTTTCCTTCAGGTAAGTTTTCAAAAGCTTGCTTAATGATTTTTATACTTTCATGCATCTCTTGTTGACGCACCATAAAGCGATCAAAAGTATCTCCTTGTTTTCCTATTGGAATGGTAAAATCAAAATCTTGATATGAACAATAAGGATTCATTACCCTAACATCATAATCAACACCCGTTGCACGAAGATTAGGTCCTGTAAATCCATAATTTAAAGCTCTTTCGGCCGATATAGGTCCAGCACCAACCGTCCTATCGATAAATATTCTGTTTCTTTCTAATAGGTTGCTAAACTCTCCAAATACCTTTGGAAATTCAACAAGGAATTCTTTAATTAATTTAACAGTCTCATTAGAAAAATCTCTCTCCAATCCACCTATACGACCAATATTGGTTGTTAAACGAGCACCACAAACACTTTCGAAAATGTCGTAGATACGCTCACGTAGTTGAAACACATAAGTAAAACCTGTTAAGGCCCCAATATCAACACCAACCACCGAATTACAAACCAAATGATCGGCAATACGAGCCAATTCCATGATGATAACACGCAAGTAATCCACTCTCTTTGGTGTTTGCACACCTAAAAGTTTCTCCACTGTCATGTGCCATCCCATATTGTTTATGGGTGATGAGCAATAATTAAGTCTATCTGTAAGAGGTGTAACTTGGTAATAAGGTCTGTGTTCAGCAATTTTTTCAAATGCACGATGTATATACCCCACAGTTTGTTCCGCATTTACAATAATCTCTCCATCCATAGTAAGGATGTTTTGAAAAATACCATGCGTGGCAGGGTGCGTAGGTCCTAAATTTAAAGTAGTATATTCTTTAGCTTCAGGATTATTTGCTAAGTCTAATTCGTTGTTTTGCATAATAATTTATCTGCCAAAATAAGTATCGTCTTTGTCTGTTCGGGTTTGGTCCTCTAAGGGGTATTCCTTTCTCAAAGGGAAATAATCCATTTCATCTACGTTTAATATCCTTCTCAAATCAGGGTGACCTGTGAAATGAATTCCATAGAAATCAAAAGTCTCACGCTCTTGCCAATTTGCAGAGGCAAAAACACTTGATACTGTATCAATTTCGGGAGCATTATTAGGCATAAAACATTTGATACGCAGTCGTAAATTGTTTTGCAAACTATGAAGGTGATAAATAACACCCAGTTCTTTACCAGCATTATCTGGATAATGAATGCCACAAACATCCGTTAAAAACTGCATTTGCAATTGGTTGTGATTGTATAGATAGCTTAACAATTCAACTATTTTATTTTTGTTGAATTCAATGGTTAGCATACCGTAAGGCTCATCGGCCGAAATGATGTCAGCCTCAAATTTTCCTTGAAGCTGTTGTAAAAGGTATCCGTTATTAATATCAGCCATTATTCTATTCCGTAACTTGCCATTAATGCTTTATATTCAGGAGAAGTTCTTCTGCGAAGCGATTCGGTTTTTACCAATTCTTGTATTTTCATTACACCATCAATGATTTGTTCTGGACGCGGAGGACAGCCTGGAACATATACATCCACAGGAATAACCTTATCAACGCCTTGCAAAACTGAGTAAGTATCAAAAATACCACCCGATGAAGCACAAGCACCTACAGCAATAACCCAACGAGGTTCAGCCATTTGAAGGTAAACTTGCCTAAGCACAGGACCCATTTTTTTAGCTATGGTTCCCATCACCATCAGCAAATCAGCTTGACGTGGAGAGAAACTAATACGTTCTGAACCAAAACGAGCTAAGTCATAATCGGATGCCATAGTGGCCATAAACTCAATACCACAGCAAGATGTAGCAAATGGCAATGGCCAAATTGAATTGGCTCTTGCTAAACCAATGGCTTCTTCAACCTTGGTAGCAAAAAAACCTTGCCCTTCTAATCCCGCTGGTGGTGGTGTTATTTGAATGTTACTCATTTTATAAATTAAGAATTTAAAATTAGGAATTAGGAATTGTTTTTTACACCCTAATTCTTCATTCATAACTAATTATTATTCCCACTTAAGGGCACCTTTTTTTAATATGTAAACAAAACCTAAAAGCAGTGTGCTAACAAATAGCAACATTTCTATAAATCCCGTTGAACCCAATGCTTTGAAATTTACAGCCCATGGATACATGAAAATCACCTCCACATCAAACAATACAAATAAGATAGCTGTTAAAAAATAACGAATGGAGAATGGCATACGCGCATTTCCTTCTGACTCAATACCACATTCAAATACAGCCAATTTATCTTTGGTCTGACGCTTGGGACCAACGTTGTGTGTCACCACCATGGTGGTGA
>RGVD01000223.1 GCA_010027395.1 Bacteroidota bacterium | reverse complement strand
TTTTATGTTAATGTTCAAAATTGGCATCCTTTTATACCAACTGAAGTTGAAACCATAAAAGATGGAATTGTCACCAAATCTTTTGGTTGGGATGGTGTCGTTACTGCTGCTACTATTGTGTTTTTTGCCTATATAGGTTTTGATGCTGTTTCTACGCAAGCTGGTGAAGCTATTAACCCTAAAAAAGACGTTCCATTCGCTATTATAACATCATTAATTATTTGTACCATCCTTTATATATTAGTATCATTGGTTTTAACCGGAATGGTTCCTTTTTCTCAATTAGATGTTAAAGCTCCGGTTGCATCAGCGTTTGAGGGAGTGGGTGTAACCTGGGCTGTATTTTTAATTGTAATAGCTGCTACAGCTGGATTAACCTCTGTGATGTTAGTTATGATGTTAGGTCAAACCAGAATATTTTTAGGAATGGCTAAAGATGGCTTGTTACCTAAAAGTATGTTTGGCACTTTACATCCAACATTTAAAACTCCATATAAATCAACAATTTTAGTTGGTCTAATCATTTCAGTTGTAGCTGCATTTACACCCATAAATAAAATTTCAGAAATGTGTAGCATGGGAACTTTATTGGCATTTGCTATGGTTTGTTTAGCTGTTATGATACTGCGCTACAAGGAACCTCAATTAGAAAGGCCATATAAAACACCTTTATTACCTGTTGTTGGAGTTCTTGGAATTGGATTTAATGTTTTTTTGATGAGTAAAGTTCGTCATGAAACATGGGTGGCCTTCCTTGTTTGGGGTACACTGGGGATTTTAGTTTATTTCCTTTACAGCAGAAAAAATAGTAATCTTCAAAAATAGATTATATTAGATGCACATAAAAAAAGCTGACGATTTTTCGTCAGCTTTTTTTATGGAATTAGCTTAAAGACTATTCATCCCACCAAACTGGTTTCATGATATCTTGAACAACAGTAGCATTGCTATTATATATTCTTTCATCAAGAGGAGTAGGGAGTCTTCTTGGTATTCCCGTTGCAGCAGGATTTCTCATAGATACATCTATTGGTGTTAATACGGGAAGTCCAGTTCTTCTCCAATCGTTGTAGGTTTCAATCTGTGTGAAACTTGATATATACTTTTGAGTCATAATCATGGTGTCATTAATACTAGATGAAGTGGCACTGGCATAATTATTTACATAGTCGGTAGGGGCAGGGGCGGCAGTTACCAAAGCAACATGTGCTTTTATAGCATCGTTATAGGCAGTTGCGGCACCAGCTTTATCTCCAGTTTTAAGTTTACATTCAGCCTCAATAAATTTTGCTTCAACGAAAGTAGCCATAGGCAATGGTGAATTATCTGAAGCGAAATAAGCTCCTGCATCACTTGCATCTGTGTTTTCTGAACCAGGAGTTGAACCAGTTATGCTATCATTTACATCTCTACCACAATAAAAATCTAAACGTGGGTCATTATAGTTGCGCATGATATCAACCAAATTTGCGCCCATCTTTATATAGCCATTGCGACTCACTTGAACAAAATTGTACCATTGGTTATACTCTTGTGCATTTTTACCAAATAAAGCATTTAAATCATTGACAGAACTTGTTAAGCCAGCCGCATATGCATTTTGCAGGTGTGTTAGGGCAGTTGCATATGCGCTTGCATTTCGCCTACTTAGATGCAAGGTATACCTGGCTTTTAATAAGTGTGCTATAGCTGTCCATTTTTTCACATCACCACCAAATAAAATATCTGAAGTGCCAGGTAAGGTAACATTGCTGCTTTCAGATTTAGCCAAATCAAGAATGGCGTTGTCAAGCATTAATTGAATGGCATCATAAACATCTTTTTGTTTGTCAAATGAAGGGTTGAAATCAGCAGTGTTATTGCTTGCTCCTTTTAGTGCTTTGCTGTAAGGAACATCTCCCCATAAATCTGTGGTAACACCAATTGTCATTGCCATTAGGATATTTGCAATCCCTCTAAAATGCGGGTTTGCATCACCCGCTTGTTTGCGCAATGCGTCAATATTTACCATACACGAAGAATACAAAGTGTACCAATCATTAAGGTTATCTTGCTCGTTTAAGTTATACCTTTCCGGCCCTAGCATTATGTCTAATGTACCTGAGCTGTGTTGAATTAGTATTGATGATGTTCGGGATAACTGACCGGTATAAGAACTCATAACTGCTATCTCACTCGTTACTAGAAGAGATGCATTGGTAGCAGTGAGAGGTTGATTTGGACTTAAATCTTCTCCTTCTACAAATTTTTTACATGCATTTGTAATTAATAGGCATGCAACTGAAATGATGATTATATATTTTTTCATTATGTTAATTTTTATGCGATTAATTAAAATACCAATTTAGCTGAGAATATAAACGAGCGTGTTCCTGGATTATTGAAATAATCAAAACCTCCAATGCTCGAACCTGCGCCTGTTAAACTTGTTTCCGGATCAACACCAGTGTATTTAGTCCATAATGCTAGGTTACGTGCAGTGCAATTTAACTGCAATTGTTGAATGAAATTGGCTTTTTTAAACTTATCAAAAGTATAAGTAAATCCAACTTCTCTTAATCTTAGCCAGCTTCCATCTTGGATGGCGTTTTCTGCAGCTGCGCTTGGATTATCACCTTTTGCAAAATTGAAATAATCATTGGCCGAAATGGATGTTGAATTAACCTTTCCATCGCTTTGACGAATGCCTTCAACCACATAAGTTCTGCTTCTATCTGCACTTTCGTCAGTTACTCCAAATCTGTTTAACCTTGCCCAAGTACCATTCCAAATATCACCACCTTTTCTAACATCAAACAAGAATGTGAAATTAAATTTTTTATATGTAAAAGTATTACGTAAACCTCCGAACCAATCTGGATAAGGATTACCAATAATGCCACTTGAAGCATCTTTAATAGGTAACCCATTGTCATCAATTAATATTTTGTTATCAGAATTTCTCAACCATCTAGTACCGTAAAGCAATCCGTATGGTTTTCCAACAACAGCATAAGCTCCAATATCTGTAAAGCCCTCCTCTATGCTGAGTGGCTTATCTCCGCCAAATATTTTGGCAACTTCATTTCTTAAGATACTCATATTGAATGAAGCTTGCCATTCGAAATCTTTTTTGCGAATAGGAGTGAAAGAGAACAATATTTCATGACCCCAATTTTTCATTTCACCTGTGTTATTGGCGAAAGATCTAAATCCACTGCTTGGCGCGATTGGCATATCAACAATGATATCACTAGTGATTTGATAGAAAAAGGTATAATCAAAATTCAACCTTCCATCAAAAAATCGAAGGTCTGCCCCAAATTCTGAACTTGTTGTAATTTCAGGTTTAATATTTCCATTTCCTAGAGCACTGTTATAACCATAACCATTCACTCCTAAATAAGGGAAACCCAGGCCTCCAGTAAATCCATCGGCCAAAATTGGTTTACCTAAATATGTTCTTGAAGAATAAGTTCCAGGACTCACGCCCGCTTGAGCCACAGCTACTCTAAGTTTACCAAAAGAGAATTGTTTTAAAGGCTTCCAAATTTCTGAAAATACAAATGATAAACTACTAGAAGGGAAGAAGAAGCTATTACCTGCATTGCCAAATGTGCTGCTCCATTCGTTTCTACCTGCTATATTTAAAAATAAGTAGTTTTTGTAGCTCGCATTTGCATCAAACATAAAGGCACCTGTTTTTACAGTTGAATGCGCTTCGCTAGCATAATAATTGGTTGCATTACCTAAATTATAAAAATTAGGAATAGCTAGGTCTCTACCTCGCATAAAAGCGTCTTGTTTGTAGCGGTAATTTAGATTGTTTCCTACCATAAGTGATGTTTTAATGTTTTGATTTATTTCTTTTTTAAATGTAACCAATAAATCACTATAGTATTCTGTATATCTTAATATGTTTTCATCTATTTCTCCGTTTGGCGCATTATCTGTACCACGGCTTCCAATACTAAATATTTGCTTACGTTGGTCAGTATAAAAATCTGTACCCATTCTATATGTAACATCAAACCAATCTGCAGCATCGTAATTTACATATACGTTTCCATTAACTCGATTAACATCATCCACAAAAGGATTTTCGTTTACTGTCCAAAATGGATTATCGTAAGCACCCCAAAACTGACGTTGGCTTCCATCAGTATTTTTATAACCATTA
>RGVD01000222.1 GCA_010027395.1 Bacteroidota bacterium | reverse complement strand
ATTATGACCTAGTAAGCTAATCATTTTGGCAAAACTATCTCTTATTGAAGCAATATCTTCTACCACCAAAATAGTAAGTTTTTCTGGATTTTTTATAGACGAATCAATATCTTTTTTTGTACCTTTTATTTCATTTGTGTGATCAATTGGAAAACTTAATTCAATGGTTGTTCCTTTTCCTAATTCTGATTGTTTTACATGTATGTTGCCGTTATGACTTTTAACAATACTAAAAACACCACTCATTCCTAAACCACGTCCTACTTCAAACCCTTTTTTAGTATAAAATGGCTGAAAGATTTTCAATTTTGTTTCTTCATCCATTCCGTCACCCGTATCCTGAATGGTAACAATTGCCATATTATCATTTTTGGAGGTTTCAATTTTTATTGTTCCACCAAATCCCATTGATTCAATGCTATTCTTTATAATGTTATAAAAAACCGTTAGGGACAAACCCTATGTTGTTATATATATCGCCCTTTCAGGGCTTAATTTGAGAAAAGCCCGGAGATGGCTTTTAGCCGATGTTGGCATCCTCGCCAACATCATTTATGCTACTATAATTGCAAGCGATGACGCATGAAATGGCTAAGGGACATTTTTATCATATTTCATAGGGACAAACCCTATGTTGTTATATATCGCCCTTTCAGGGCTTAATTTGAGAAAAGCCCAAAGATGGCTTTTAGCCGATGTTGGCGTCCTCGCCAACATCATTTATGCTACTATAATTGCAAGCGAGAACGCATGCAATGGCTGAAGAAAAGTTGCATTTTATCTTAGTTTAGAAGTCTTTCTTTTCCAGACTTTTTGATTTCTATGTTGATGAATTACCGTATAAAGAATGACCTCCATTTTGGATTCATTTGTATCGAAATATATGGAATATGGAAACTTTTCTAACATTATCCTTCTAACATCCTTATATATTCTTTGATAGATTTTCGGGTTAGCAGAAATAACAGAAACGGCTTCACCCAAGTAAAACAAAAATGAAAATCCTAAACCAGCTTGCTCCTTTTCATACCAAGCAATTATTTCATCTATGTCGGTTTCTGCATCCTTTTCAAAAAGGACTTTATAACTCATAAATTATGTTTTTTAGTTAACTCAGAATAGAGATTTTCCCAAGTTTTTAATTTACTTGTATCCATTGTGCGATTTTCAATCCTTTCTTCAATAACTTCCTTGTGCCAATCTGAAATATCTAATTCGGTTTTTGAGTCTTCAATACTATCCCAAAGGTAGTTTGCTAACTTTAGCCTTTCTTCAATCGTTAATTTATCTATATCAATGATATGTGCCATAAGGATTATATTTATTTCAAAAATAAGAAAGATTGAAGGATATGCAAATGGGTTAAAATCCATTTTATCTGTTACACGACATGCGTTGCGCTAACATGTCGAGTAGCGGGGACTACTCTTTAGCCGATGTTGGCGTCCTCGCCAACATCATTTACACCACTATAATTGCAAGCGAGGACGTATGCAATGGCTAAAGGGCCTTATACCTTATCAAAGGGTGCAGCCCTCCGGAAGAAACAAAAAAAAGCGACCCTATCAAGTCGCTTTTTTTATTATAAAAAACTTTGTTAAAGTTTAAAACTTTGACAAAGTTCCCTAAAGAAATACCTTAGTTAGCTTGACTAGCTTTTGGAGCTGCATCCAAGATTTCTTGGCTTACACCGCTAGCGTATTGCTCAAAGTTTTTAACAAACATAGCAGCTAATTTATTTGCTTGTGCATCATAAGCATCTTTATCAGCCCAAGTATTACGTGGGTTTAAGATTTCTACTGGTAGATTAGGACAAGCTGTTGGCATTTGGTAACCAAATACTGGGTGTTGCTCAAATGTTACATTGTTTAACTCGCCATTTAAAGCTGCGGTAATCATTGCACGTGTGAAAGATAATTTCATACGTGAACCAGTTCCATAAGCACCACCGCTCCAGCCTGTGTTGATTAACCAAACATTTACATTAGGATTTTCTTTCAATTTTTTACCTAATAACTCAGCGTATTTACCTGGGTGCAATGGTAAAAATGCTTTACCAAAACAAGCAGAGAAAGTAGCTGATGGCTCAGTAACTCCAGCTTCTGTACCAGCTACCTTAGCTGTGTAACCGCTGATGAAACTATACATAGCTTGACCTACGTTTAATTTAGAAATTGGAGGTAATACACCAAAAGCATCTGCTGTTAAGAAGAAAATGTTTTCAGGGGTTTTTCCTACCGAAGGCACTGCAATATTATCAATCAAATCGATTGGATAAGCAGCACGTGTATTCTCAGTTACTGATATGTTTGCATAATCAACTGTTGAAGTTCCAGGGATGAAACGAGTGTTTTCAACCAATGAACCAAAACGGATGGCATCAAAAATTTGAGGCTCTTTTTCTTTTGTTAAATCTACGCATTTAGCGTAGCAACCACCTTCAAAATTGAATACTGAATCTTCAGCCCAACCATGCTCATCATCTCCAATTAACTTACGATCTGGATCAGCACTTAAAGTTGTTTTTCCAGTTCCTGACAAACCAAAGAAAACAGCGGTATCGCCATTTTTACCAATATTAGCTGAACAGTGCATTGACAATGTATTACGCTCTTGAGGTAAAACATAATTTAATACAGTGAAAATACCTTTTTTCATTTCACCTGTGTAACCACTGCCACCTACTAAAATGATTTTTCTAGAAAAATCGATGATAGAAAAATTATGTTGGCGGGTTCCATCTTCAGCAGCTACTGCTTTAAAACTAGGTGCATTTAAAATCAACCACTCTGTTTCGAAACTAGCTAATTCGCTAGCTTCAGGACGAAGGAACAGGTTGTTGCAAAACAAATTGTGGTAAGCAGTTTCGTTCACTACAGTTACGTTTAATCTGTAACGAGGATCAGCACAAGCGTATGCTTGACGCATGTAGACTTTTTTACCTGCATAGTGTGCAATCACTTTGTTCATCAAATTCTCGAACTTATCGCTTTCGAAACGATTGTTTACATCACCCCACCAAACTGTATTTTCAGTTTTACTATCTACCACACAAAACTTATCTTTAGGTGAGCGACCGGTAAATTCACCTGTATCAGCCATTAAAGCTCCTGTATCTGTTAACTTACCTTCGCCATTAATAATAGCGTGACTTACCAATTCTGCTGGTGTAAGATTTTGGTGAGCAGATGAAGCGCTTTTTAAAATGTTTTCAACAATAGTTTTATTTGTCATAGTCAATTATTTACAATTTAGTGTGAAGGCAAATTTAATTTTATCTGCAAGTTATAAAAGTGATGAAAATTAAAAGTGATAAATATCAAATTAAAAGCTTTTACGAAAATCAACAATTAAGGAATCAAAATCGCTGCTAAACAATGGATTATACCAAAGCAAAAAAGCCTATTTCCAAACCAAACCGCTTATCAATCGCTGCACATCAGCATCGATAAAACTAAGCGCAGGAGCTAAGGAATCGCTATTGGTATGGGCATTAAAATAAAGTGAACCCCTTAAAAAATGATGGGTACTATCTGTTACAAAAAATTGGGTATTAGTAGCAGTATTGCCTTGCAAATTGTAAAAAATGCCATGCTTGTCGGGCGAAGAAATATAGTTTTCGATAATTTCATCTGCCTTCACCACATGCTTAAATACCATCTCACGTGAATCATTAATCATTTTGAAAAGTGACTCCCTATTGGTGATAGGCAAATAACTCAAATGCAAAGTGGCATTAAACTGAGGAAATTGCACATTGTACCAACATTGGTGGGTTACAAAATTAGGGTCTAGCTCCACCTTGGCATACACTGGTAAATCAAACTCATAGTGACAGTCTTTTAACCAATAGCGTTCATATACCTTCGCAGGGAACTCCATCCGCTGAAAGCCTCGTGGTTTAGGGGTATAGCTTGTTTTATCGCTGCAAGACTGCAATAAAAATATTGAGATAATGACGAAGAAAATAACTAAGGATGATTCTTTTTTCAATTTGTACATAATAAAATGCAAAGATAAGTAAATAAAAAAATCATCATTAACTGATATTATAAATCCAATCGATCCTTATTTTGACTCGTTATTAATGAATGTAATTGTAATACAAAATCCCTTGTAACTCCAAGTGTTTTTAATATAATTTCTGTGCGTTCTTCAGTTAGTTTAAT
>RGVD01000221.1 GCA_010027395.1 Bacteroidota bacterium | reverse complement strand
TTATGCATTGATTATGATTCCATATGATTATTTAAATTGGGTTCCATTGATAATATCCGTTGTTATTTTGTCAAGAATTAATTATAGTTATAAATCTTAAGTTTTTTATGCATATTTCCGTTGTTAGTCCTGTATATCGTGCAGAAAATATTGTTGCTGAATTGGTGAACAGATTGGTTGTTGAATTATCAAAAATTACAAATGACTTTGAGATAATTTTAGTTGAAGATTGTGGGCCTGATAATTCTTGGCTTAAAATACTAGAGGAAACTAAAAAAGATGCAAGGGTTAAAGGAATAAAACTTAGTCGAAATTTTGGACAGCACCATGCTATTACAGCTGGTTTAGATGTAAGTAGCGGAGATTGGATAATAGTAATGGATTGTGATTTACAAGATAGACCAGAGGAAATAACTCATTTATATAATGAAGCACAAAAGGGATTCGATATTGTATTTGCAAGAAGGGCAGAGAGACAAGATCGCTTTATTAAAACATTTACCTCCAAAATGTTCTATAAAGTTTTTAGCTATCTTTCAGGGATAGAACAAGACGGAACCATTGCTAATTTTGGAATTTATAGCAGAAAAGTTATCAATTCAATTAACTCTATGCGAGAGTCCATGCGAGCTTTTTCTCCAATGGCCCGTTGGGTTGGATTTAAAAAGACGGCTATTGATGTAACTCACGCTGAGCGCTTCGAGGGGAATACTTCATATAGTTGGAATAAATTAATAAATTTAGCCTTAGATATAGCCATTGCCTATTCTGACAAGCCATTGAAATTAGCCATTAAGTTGGGTTTTTCAATATCATTATTTTCGCTTCTTTATGCTATTTATAATGTATTTGCATACATGACAGGTATTATTACGGTCAATGGTTATGCTAGCATTATTGTCTCTATATGGTTTCTTTCAGGCTTAATTATTTTTATTCTTGGAATTGTTGGACTATATATTGGTAAAACTTTTGAAGGAATGAAACAAAGACCACTTTATTTAATCGATGAGAGAACTTTTTGATGGAAATAATACATTTAAAATGGGATACTGATTTTTTTGGCTATAATGTTGGCAAGGTACTATTAGAAGATAATTGTTTGAATGAAGAAATTTTGAGGAATAATGATTATCGATTATTGTATATATACAGTAATGTGGTCCTTGAGAAAGAAGTACTTTTGAAGTACAACTTATTTTTAGCAGATGAAAAAACAGATTTAATTACTCATGTTTCAGACTTAACCTTCGATAAGAGTGTCAATGAATCTATAAAAGAATTACTTTCAGTAGATCAGAATTTATTAGATTTGACCTATCAAAGTGGGCACTATTCTAGGTTTAAAATAGACCCGAATTTTAAAAACAATGAATTTGAAAATCTATATAGTTCATGGATTGAACAATCTATTAATCATAGCATAGCAGAAAAAGTGCTGGGTTTTGTGGTTAATGATAAAACAGTAGGTTTCATAACAATTGCTTTTAAGAATAATGCATATGACATCGGTTTAATTGCAGTTGATGCTGTATATAGAAGCATGAAAATTGGAAAACAATTGTTAGAATATGTTTTCAATTATGCGTTATCAAAAAAAGTAAATACCATAACAGTAACCACACAAATGCAAAATCAAGGGGCATTAAATTTTTATTTGCAAAATGGTTTTTCAGTTAATCGTTCAACATTCATCTATCACTTATGGAAGTAAAAAATATTCCTTTCAATAAACCCTTCTTAACAGGGAAGGAAAATCATTATATATACCAAGCGGTAGCCTCAGGTAAAATCTCGGGTGATGGAAAATTCACAAAACTTTGTCATGATTTTTTTGAGCATAAGTTTGGCTTTAAGAAATGCTTGTTAACCACATCATGTACGGATGCTCTGGAGATGGCAGCTATTCTCATAAATATTGAAGTAGGCGATGAAGTAATTATGCCTTCTTATACTTTTGTTTCTACATCAAATGCTTTTGTATTAAGAGGCGCAAAAATAATTTTTGCTGATAGTGATACCAAAAATCCAAACTTAGATGTAAGCAAATTAGAAGCCTTGATTACTGATAAAACAAAAGCCATTGTACCTGTTCATTATGCAGGCATATCATGTGATATGGATGCAATTATGAGGCTAGCGGATAAATATAATTTGTTTGTTATTGAAGACGCAGCACAAGCCATTGATAGCTATTATACAGATAAAAATGGAATAACTAAACCATTAGGAAGTATCGGTCATCTTTCCGCATTTTCTTTTCATGAAACAAAAAATATTATGTCAGGAGAAGGGGGTATGTTGGTTATAAATGATGAAAGATTTATTGCTAGGGCTGAAATAATACGTGAAAAGGGTACTAATAGATCCTCTTTTTTTAAAGGGGAAATTGATAAGTATGGTTGGGTAGATATGGGTAGCTCTTTTTTACCTTCAGATATTATTGCTGCCTTTCTTTACGCTCAATTGGAGAACTTAGAAGATATTCAGAAAAGACGCAAGGCAATTTGGAATTATTATTATAAAGAGCTTCAATACTTAGCAAATACCGGTCAAATTGTATTACCTCATATACCTAATTTTGCTAGCAACAATGCTCATATGTTTTATATTGTTTGTAAGAACTTAGATGAGAGACAAGGCTTAATTTCAGCACTTAAAGAGAACAGTATTTTATCGGTGTTTCATTATTTGTCACTGCATAAATCGCCCTATTATTCAAATAAGCATGATGGTAGAGATTTACCCAATTCGGATTTCTATAGTGATAATTTGCTGCGTTTGCCTATGTATTATGAGTTAACAGAAACGGATTTAGCATTAATAACAAAAACCATTTCTAAATTTTACGAAAGAAAATTATAGCGTTTTGTTCCTGCTAAAAACCACAAATTGAATATTTCGACCTTTGTTATCTTTATCAATAATTGATGTATCTAACTTTAGTGATTTATTTTCCAATAATTTTTCCAACGGAACATTAAACTCCACTGGAGCAAACCAGTTGTCCCAAATGACAACCTCGTTTGAGTCTACAAGATTAAAGTCTGGGATGTCGTAATACATTTTACAATTTTTTTTATCAAAAGGATCAAGATTGTAAAAATAAGTAATGTCAATATCCGATAATACAACGAGTTTGTTTTTCTTATATTTATTTAAGTAGGGTACTAATTTGTATTTTATTGTTTTTTGGGTGCTGGTTAACTCGAAATCATCTGGAATTTTATAAGAAGATGGTGTGTTAAGAAAGGGGAAAATAAGTATCAAAATTATAAGAATATTCTTAATATATGTAGACATTTGTTTGTTCCACATGGATGATAAAACTTCAATAAAGTTTAATCCATCCAATATGATTATGGCCATGAGTGGCATCACAAATACGAATACCCTCGATAGACCCATTGAATTAAATATACCTAATGCCCAAAAGCTTGAATGTGCTAAGAAAAAGGACACAAAACATCCATAGACTAACCAAAGTTTTTCATAGAAAAATTCAGAACCTGTTTCTCTTTTTAATATTGAAATAATCATTGCAACTCCACCTAATATCAGCAACGAATATTCTACAATACCCATTTGGAAAAATAGTTGTTCTGCAAAATGTAGCCATTTCCCATTTCCATAAACACTTGCCAAATGAGCATAGGGAATTTTATTAAATACCCATAATAAATCATGATAAAAAAAGCTTCCAATTATCGACATAACAAGGTGCCCAGTTGCAAGCAAGGGGATAAATTTTAGCCTTTTTGTTATAGTCAAATAAATGAAAAACACACCTAGTATGATGAGCCCTTCTGATCTTACAAAGGGTAGAAAAGAAATGATTGATAAGCCCCAAACATACTTCTTGTTTAATATTAGATAGATAGAACCTATTAGCATTGCTGCAGACAATGGTTCCGTTAGACCAGAAAGGGTGACGTTTACAAAAAGAGTTATTGAAAAAAGGATGATGGCATAATACTCGCTATTTTTTGTGTTGAACTTGGTTAATACCTTGTATCCAAAATAGCAAGATATCAAACTCATAAGTATATTAAAAAGTTTGATTCCTAAGAAACCTAGTTTTGTGAAGGGAAATGCTAAAATCGTATAAACAGGTTTTGCCCAATGGTCAAAGAAGTTTTCAGGATGATTGTCAGCATATTTCGCATATAG
>RGVD01000023.1 GCA_010027395.1 Bacteroidota bacterium | reverse complement strand
CATCATCCCTTGACGAAAAAGCTTACTGGTTTTAATCATTCCTTATCATTTTTAGTCAAATGTTTCAATTTTGTTCAATTGCTTTTTTCGACTTTCATAAGCATGATTTTGCAAGGTTAGGATTAATAAATGATTGTTGTTTTAGTCCTCTTTCTTGAAAATAACTTTAATGTTTGATGTGACTAACTGAATTGATTAAATATTTGGCAGATTTGTATACAGCTAATAAAGAGAAGTAAGGACAAGCTTAGGATTTTATAACTCACCGGTTCTAGTTTTTAAATAATTTCCTTTGCTTGGAATAACATTACGAACCCCACCAATAGGGTTTTCAACATCATCATTATATCTTGGTATTAAATGTATATGCACATGCGGAACAGTTTGTCCAGCTGCACCATTGATATTGATTCCAACATTGAAGCCATCTGGATTAAAACGATTTGATATTATTTCTTTTACTTGATTAAGAATAAACCAACATGCAGATTGTTCTTTAAATGATAGATTGAAATAATCAGATATATGCTTTTTAGGGATAATTAAAGTGTGTCCATTACTAACTGGAAATTTATCTAGTATAGCATATGCAGTAGCTGATTCTAAAATCAATTCACTATCAGAAGAAGGGTGGCAAAATGGACAATTATTATTTTGTTCTATTTTGAATTGATTGAAGTGCTTATATTCATATATTTCGCAATTTTCATTCTTGAAAACAGATTGATAATTTAAAATTACATTGCATTGGTATGTTGGTTTTTGATGAACCTTATGGGTTCTGAAACCTTCATATTGTAAATCTCTTCTAACTGCAAAATAGGCCTTTCCTGTTGGTTTAAGTAATTGGGATATTTCCATCAGAACCTTTGCTTGCTCATCCTGCATCAAAACATTTAAAACATAAAAGCAAATAATAGTGTCAAACCTTTTTGTTGGATATTCCGGAAAATAATATTTGTCATAGCCTACAATGTTTTTCCCTTTTTCTTTCAGCAACTCAACATCTTTTCCGAAGCCGCAACCGAAGTCTAAAATTTCTCCAACAAGTAAATTTTTGTTTAGCAAAAGTTTCGCAGGATACGAGAGTGTCTCTCTTTCTTTCGCAGTTAAATGGTTATATTGATTTGTTTGTATCATTTTAAAAATTCGAATCCATTATTTGATGCAATGGTTATCAAAGGTTGAATGCGCTCTCTAAATTTTTCTTCAGAAAAATTCTTTTCTAAGTCTGGAAATATTGTCAAATAATCTTCAAGTAATTTGTTCTTAGGATATTTATCTTTTACGATTTCAATCGCTGTTTTTTGCAAAGCAAAAAATGAATTGAAATACTTTTCAAGGGGCGGAAGTTTATCACTCTTTGAACTGTTGAATGATTTATCAGCAGGAATTAAATTCCAAATCAAATCATGTGAAACGAAACTATAGGGGATGAAATGCTCAACTGCATATTTTCCAACTATGAGTTTCTCTCCAGTGTAAATGCAATTTACTGAACCTAGTTCCCTTAGAACCAAATCCCAAAATTGCGTTCTTTGTTTTGTCAATCCACTTCTTACAGCAGGTTTAATCAATTTGTTTGGAATGTCTGGTACATTTGGATTTTTCGATTGTAGAAACAAAGCAAGATTCCAATAGCAAAAATCTTTAAGAACCCTTGCGTTTTCTGTCAAATAATCGTTCCAATTTGGATTAATTTCAATACTATCTTCATGCAAAGCATACAAACAGTTTTCGATGAAAGTTATCGATGCCTTGTAAATTTCATTTTTATCCATTTTTTGGAACCATGGACTTAAAAACCAATGAGGAACATTTTTATTAAAATGCCAAAGCAGTCTTTCTGTTTCTCTGTTTTTTGTTGAAGATAGTTTTTGAAAAACTGAACTCTGCTTTTCGTCTATTGAAATTCTCTCAATTTCATTTACAACTTTAATTGCATCCTGAATTAAATCTTGTTTGCCGAAAGAAACATGAAAATAATTAACAGTGAACCAAGCATTGGAAATCATTCTTGAAAACAAATCATGTTTGCCAATTTTTATATATCCTTCTTCAACAAATTGCACAATTGATAACAACCAATAAAACTTGTATGTAGCAGAAGTATTGTTAAAACAAGCTGCTAGCTTATCAATAGGCAATGATTTTGAATTAGGTAGGTTCATTATATAATTAACAATTCAAACATAAGATATTGGCGATCAATTTAATTATTTTATCTTTAAATCACGCTTTTATAAATCAATTTTTGAATTGGTTGCATATTGGAAATGCAATTAAATATCCTTTTAAAGTTCCTTCACTGCGCTCAGGATGACGTTCGGTCAATCCAATAATACATTAATCCAACAAATCAAAACTACCTACCCTGCATCTACATCAGCAAAAATGATAACAGAGCGGAAGTTCTTATCGCTTAGTAGTTTGCTTATTTGCTCAAAGGTGAATTTTTTAAGTTGTTTAAGGTGTTTGTTGTTGCGGTCAATTTTTATCAAAAGCTCTTTGATGTAGTAGTTTCTGATTTTGGATACATAAGGGCTAGCAGGCCCAATGATATTATCGCCAAAGTGTGGCATCAGCATATCAAGAAGCAATATGGCTGCATGTTCGGCCGTTTTGTATTCTTTGTGTTTAATGGTGATTTTGATAACACGCATCATAGGAGGATAGGCATAGTTGGCACGTTCAGTCATTTCAAGGCTATACACATCTTCGTAGGCATTTTTTATCACACTCTGAATGATGGGATGTGCAGGGGAGGAGGTTTGAATAACCACTCTGCCTTGTTTGTTTTTGCGTCCTGCTCTGCCTCCCACTTGGGTTATTAGTTGAAAAGCCCTCTCGCTTGCTCTAAAATCAGGGAAATGCAACAATTGGTCGGCATTGATAATACCTACCAAACTTACCTTTTCAAAATCCAAACCCTTGCTCAGCATTTGTGTTCCTACTAGGATATCAAACTTATAGTCTTCAAAATCTTGTATGATTTTCTCGTGGCCATGTTTGCTTTTGGCGGCATCTAAATCCAATCGTCCTATCCTGGCATTGGGGAAAAGGGTTTCTAATTCTTCTTCTATTTTTTCGGTACCAAAGCCTTTGAAGTTGAGCAAGTGTGAACCACATGCACCGCATTCAGCAGGCACTTTCATGGTGAAGCTACAGTAATGGCATTTTAAGGAATCAATGGCTTTGTGATAGGTTAGGCTTATATCGCAATTTTGGCATTTGGGTATCCAGTGACAACTGTGGCATTCAATCACGGGGGCAAATCCCCTGCGGTTCTGGAACAGGATGACTTGTTCTTTATTGGCTAAGGTTTTTTCTATTTCGTGAATCAGCACTGAAGTGAAATTGCCTTTTAGGGTTTTCACCCTGTTTTCTTCGGCTATATTGGCAAGGATAATTTCAGGTGGTAGTATCTCATCAAACCTTTGGTTTAATTGTATCAATGCAAACTTTTCAGACTTACAATTGAAGTAGGTTTCAAAGGCAGGTGTGGCAGAGCCCAACAATACCTTGGCATGGCTTTGATGGGCCAATACAATGGCCGAATCGCGGGCATGGAAGCGAGGTGCAGGCTCTTGTTGTTTATAGGTTTGCTCGTGTTCTTCGTCCACTATGATTAAACCTAAATCGCTAAAGGGTAGGAACAATGAGCTGCGAGGACCTATCACCACATTGCATTGTCGTTGTTTTACTTTATTCCATATTTCAACCCTTTCGTTATCGTTGAATTTAGAGTGAAATGCGATGGCTTGGTTTCCAAAATACTTACGCACCCTATTGATGATTTGGGTGCTAAGGGCAATCTCGGGTAGCATAAAGAGCACTTGTTTTCCAAGCGCCAATTGTTCATTGATGAGTTTGATGTAAATATGTGTTTTGCCACTGGATGTGATGCCATGCAATAGGCAAACGTCTTTTTGTTCAAAGGATGCCTTTATTTCGTCATAGGCCTTTTGCTGGTATTCGTTTAGTTCAAAGGTGTCGACAAGGGTATTGTCTAATAAAATTCTATCCACCGATACTTTGTATTCGGTGAAAATATTTTTGCTACACAGGGTTTTTAAAACAGCTGTACTAGATCCTGATTTATGAAGCAATAATTTTTTGTCGATGTTTTGATGCTCATGTTTGAGTTGCATATATGCCATCAAAATATTGAGTTGGTTTGCTTTTTTTTCTAAGAGGATAAAGAGGCTATGTAAGGCTTCTCCGCTTTCATAATCGCTGTGAAGGGCGATGCAGGTTTTAAATTTTTCTTTGTATTTGTCTTCCACAATTTCTTGTGTGAGAATGGCTTCTTTGATAACCAAACTCTTGATAAATGGGAATACATTTTTGATGCCTAAGATGCTTGATATTTCGGCAATGCTTAATTTGTCTTGTAGCTCTAAGGCTTCTATTATCAGGTATTCGCGGTCGTCAAGCTCGATGCTGTTTTTATCAAATTCAGGATTAAGGATAATGGTGCTTTCGCTTGCCAATTTAAAAGGGGCGGGGAGGGCAGCACTCATCACATCTCCGAGGGAGCACATGTAGTACTCAGACATCCATTGCCAAAAATTTAATTGTTCTTGAGAGATGAGTGGGCTTTCGTCAAGGACAGAGTTTATATATTTGGCTTCGTATTCGGCAGGTGGTTGATTGTGAATGCTGTGAACAAGTGCAGAATACACGCGGGTTTTGCCAAATTGCACGATAACTCTTTTACCAACAGCTACATCTTCGAGCAATACATTGGGCACACGATAGGTATACAACCTGTTGAGATGCAGGGGCAGTATTACGTTTATAAATGTGGCTAGTGCTTCGGTCAATGTATGCGAATTAAGGAAATGGGAGGGGGTAATGCAAATGAAATTCGTGTTAGTTTATGAACCACCTAATAAAGCTAAGCACACCTGAGATAATTCTATGTGCCTGTGTGATTGATTTTAATTAATTGAACCACCTAAGAATGCTAAGAGCAGCTAAGAAATTCTTGAGTTAGCCTAGGTGTCTGAGGTGGTTAAGCTTTAATAATTGAACCACCTAAGGAAGCTAAGAGCACCGAAGAAAGACTTGAGATAGCTTAGGTGTCTAAGGTTATCAAAATTCAATGATTGAACCACCTAAGAATGCTAAGAGCAGCTAAGAAAGACTTGAGTTAGATTAGGTGTCTAAGGTGGTTTTAAAAATAGTTACTCTTCATAAAATTCTTCCAAACCTGCTATGTAATTGTTTTCCCATCCTTCTACGATGTCATCGTAATCTTCGTTAGGTATGTTGGTGTGATTGATTTCTAACGAGGTACCATGCTTGTGAGGGTGCAGTTTGATGGTAACAATCGACTCCTCCACTTGTTCACCAAAATACCATTGTTGTACAATTTTGGAATCTTGCACAAACTCTATGTTTTTACCAATAATGCTTCCATCCCAGAGAGAAAACTCAGTACCTGGTTCAGTTGACATTTCTGCTTTTTCTCCACTCCACAAGTGAATGGTGGCAGGGGTGGTTAGCGCTAAATAAACATCTTGTTGACTGGCAGGTATGATATAATATTTTTTGAAGGTTTTCATGGATAAACGACAAGTTTGCTATGGACAAATTTACAAATGTTGCCTTGATTTTTCATAAAAAATATAAGTAGCATGGCTATGGAATTGTTTTATTATTGGATTATAGAATTAAATCGAAAATAAATACCTTGCATCATGCATTTTAAAGCGCCATTTTTAAACAAAGAGTTTGTATTTAAGACCAGTCGCAGTGGAGGCAAGGGCGGACAAAATGTAAACAAAGTATCTACCAAGGTGCAGATTGATTTTAGTATAGCTAGTTCATTACTATTGAGTGAAGCTGAGAAGGAATTATTGCTTCATAAGCTAGAAGCCAAACTAAGTACTGAAGGTTTTTTGCAAGTGGTGGCACAAGCAGAAAGGACACAACTAGGCAATAAGGAGATTGCTCTTAAAAAGATGTATGCTGTTCTGAATAAGTGTTTTGTACAAAAGAAAAAAAGGAAAGCTACTAAGCCAAGTAAGTCATCAGTAGAAAAGCGATTGAAGTCTAAGAAGCATCAATCGCAAATCAAACAAATGCGTAAGGTAGGAGAGGATTAGTAATTATTACCGTGAACTGAACAAATGCTTGGCGGAAGTCTATTTCTCGACTCCGCTCGAAATGACAAAGGTTGTGACTTGAGCAACCGAGCAACTTTGAATTGAACAAATGCTTGGCGGAAGTCTATTTCTCGACTCCGCTCGAAATGACAGGGGCCGTGACTTGATCAACCGAGTAACCGTGAATTGAACATAAGCTTGGTGGAAGTCTATTTCTCGACTCCGCTCGAAATGACAGGGGCCGTGAACCGAACAACCGTGAACCGAACAACTCTTATGAATCGTATTTCTCCAACAATTTAATCAATACAGCAAAGTCCTTTGGGTATTCAGCTACCACATCATAATCTTTATCAAAGGCATTGAATTTGAGGTTGTATGAATGTAGCGCCACTCGCTTCATCATAGGTTCTTCATTTTGCCATTTCGATTCGTTGAACTTTAATTTTATATCGGATAAATAGGGCATTTTGCCTTGGTATAAGGTATCAGCTACAATGGGTAGATTCTGAGAAGCCAAATGCACCCTTATTTGATGCAGTCTTCCTGTAACGGGTTTGCATTCAAGTAGGGTGAAATGTCTAAAGTTTTTCAATGTATTTACAATGGTTTGTGAGGGCTTGCCTTCTTTTCGATCTACCACTGCGGTTCCTTTTCTGGTTTGGCTAAGGGGTAAAAGAATCTCTTGATCCGTTACATTTACGATTGCATTAACAAGGGCATGATATCTTTTTTCTACTTCACGTTTTTCAAACTTAATGGCCATTTCTCTGTAGCCTTCATCGCTTTTGGCAAGCAATAAAATGCCACTTGTTTCTTTGTCTAACCTATGGCAAAGACGCAAGTTTTCATCATGCCTCTTGGCCAATTTGATTATGCTATGGTTGGCTTCTTGTCTATCGTCAAGACTTGAAAATCCTGCGGGTTTATTGATAAAAACAAAGTGATCGTCTTCAAAAATTAGTATCTCTTCTAGTCGTTTAATGTTTTTCATTTGTATATGTCAGGCAGCAAAGCTATTTAATTTATTCTAAACCAAAGCATTGAATTAAAGCCTAGCACACATACATAGAAATATGAAATAGATTTCAATATTTGTATATAAATAGAAGAACATGATATTAATAGCAGATAGTGGTTCAACAAAGACTGATTGGTGTTTGACGGAGGATGGAATCGATACAAATATTTTTCATACCATCGGATACAATCCATATTTTATAGATACAGAGGCTATTTATTATTCATTATCAGAAAACCTTTTGAAAGATTTGGATAGTAAGAAAGTATCAAAAATATTTTTTTATGGTTCAGGCTGTTCTACTCCAGAAAAAAAGGATATTGTCAGAAAAGCTTTGGTTCGCTCCTTTCCTGAAGTTGCTCGTATTTTTGTTGGTCATGATTTATTGGCATCAGCCCGTGCCTTATTGGGTGATGAAAAGGGCTTTGCTGCTATTTTAGGTACAGGTACAAACTCCTGCCTATATGATGGTTCGGATGTGAGCATGAATATAGATTCACTAGGCTATTTGCTGGGTGATGAAGGAAGTGGAAGTTATATTGGAAGGAAAATAGTGCGTGATTTTATGCGTGGTAGGTTAGAGCCTGAATTACAAGCTAGATTTAAGGAGCGTTTTCAAATTGAAGATAACGAACAAATTTTTAATACGCTTTACACAACTCAGTTTCCAAATAGGTATTTGGCTAGTTTTTGCAAATTTGCAGATGAGTATGTTCATCATCCCTATATCAAAAATAAAGTGCGTGATGGATTTAGAGATTTCTTTAAAAACTTGGTAAGCAAATATCCTAACTATAAAGAATATACTTTCAATTGTGTAGGTTCTGTGGGTTATGTATTTAGTGAAATATTGGAAGAAGTAGCACAAAGCTATGATATGAAAATTGGTCGTGTTATTAAATCACCTTTGGATGATTTGGTTAAATACCATGTTGAAAGAAATGGTTTATAGTTATTAACCACCTGAGTCAACTAAGGTCACTTAAGAATTTTAACACATTGGCATTTAAGGGATACTTAGCGAACAAAAGTTTGTCTATATATTTTTTTAACCACCTAAGTCACCTAAGGTCACTTAAGAATTTTAACACATTGGCATTTAAGGGATACTTAGCGAACAAAAGTTTGTCTATATATTTTTTTAACCACCTAAGACACCTAAGGTCATTTAAGGATTTTTAACACATAGATATTTAAGGAATATATAGGAAATATAGGTTTACCCTTGAAATTGATTTTGCATTTTTTTTAACCACCTAAGGCACCTAAGTTCATTAAAGTGTATTAACACATAGGCATTAAAGGAATACATAGAAACATAGGATTATTTTGAATGTTCAGTTGGTATGTTTAGCATATTAAACTAAAGGAAAAACTAAGGTGTACTTAGGTTTCTTAGGTGGTTCAAAATTATTTTACTTAAAGCTGATTTTTGTACCCGGATAAGGCATAATGAACATATCTGCATCTGTTTTGTAATTCCATTCTTTTGATTGTGCTTTTGACGCTTTTTGAAAGAAAGCATCATGATTGGTGCTTGGAACTAAGGTTGGCTCTTTGGTATAATCTTTAAAGAAGTTTTCCCAATGGGTTATGATTACTTTTTTAGGTTTTAATCTGCCTAATTGGAAGCCTGGGTATTCTTTCACATATTGGTTGGATGCAATAATCATTACTGCTATATCCACATCCTTTTCTTTTAACACGGCTTCAGGTAAAATATCAGGACAAGGTTTTATGGATGGTCCTTGCATGAGGATTCGAAAAACGGGTTTACTGTTTTCAATAATATCCACTAAGTATGCATATTCTTTGCCACCTTTCCAATGCATGGCATTGCTTTTAAAGTTGGTGGTATCATATTGTTCAAATTTGTTGGCTTTTGATTCACCTTTCATAAATTGAACACCTAGCACATGGGGTGCATGTGAACTTCGTAGGGGCAAAACCCTTATATGTTCCGAAATATTTTGCCAAAGCTTATCATCGTATGCGTTGCTATCGCATTTGGGAGATTGGTTTGTGATAAAGTTAATTCGATCTTTAAACTTGAATAATTCGTTTTGAACACTGGTATTGCAATGTAAGTTTATATGACTTTTAAAGGCTTGGTGATTTATTAAATAGGGTAAATCAAAAACATGGTCATAGTGTCCGTGACTGATGAAAATATCATGAACATTTTGCAAATCAAAACCCGCTTGTTTGATTCTTTCAAGGCCTAAGCTAATGGCCTTTTCATCAAATTTTATTTTGCCCAAACCAACTTTCTTTAATGCTTGATAAGAAAAAAATGGATCGAACATCACTTGTTCATTCTTGTATTTCATCATTACATTGTTGCAACCCAAATATAAGATATGAAGTGAGTCGAGGAGATTTGATTGTATAGCATAGCTTACATTACACTTATTGATTGCCACGCCATTTTTTAGGTATTTAATGGGTGGTTTGGCAAGGCTTTGTAAGGATAATAATAATAATAGTAAGTGTACTTTTTTCATAATGGAAGTAGAACAAACAAGGGCTTCACCCTTGCTTGATGATATGGCGCCCTTTCAGGGCTGCCCATTTATTCAACACTTTTAATAGTTTCATCAATCATTTGTTGCACAGCATCCTTGTCTTTTTGACTAAGGCTGGTGCGAGCACTTGCTATCTCTTTAAGCTTAAGATAAACCGCTTTTTTCTTGGCTTCTAGGGCTACGTGAGAAACATAATTACCATTACCATCTCTTCTAAATGTTTTCTGGTCGATTACATTTATTTCAACAATAATTTGATTGAGTACTTCGCGTGTTAATTGCTGGAATCGTTGTTTAAAATCGCCAATGTTTGAGGCATCTTGCATATCGCCTTTATAGTTTTCGGCTACTTGTTTAATTTGGGTTTGAACAGAGGATGCTAGCCTCTGTTTAGCAAGCAATAGGGCTTTGTCTTTAGCAGTCTCTAAATCGCTGCTTTCACCACTACCGGTGGCTCTAAAAAATCTATTATTACCTTCGTATTTATTGCCACTAAAAACCTCATTTACTTCAGTCATTCCTTTTTGTTTGGTTTTACAACTGCCAAAAATCAGCGCAAATACGCTCAATGCTATGATTAACTTTTTCATGGTTTTAAATATTATTTTTTATAGAAAATTTTGTGCCAAGATTGAATTTATTCCTTAATAAATTTCTTGCTGATTAATTTACCATCCATATTTAGTTTTAAGATATAGGCTCCATCTGCTAATTCTTCAATTCTGATTTGTTTGTTTAGCATGCCTTCTTTTATCAATTTACCACTCATGTTGTAAATACTATAATTGGCTTGTCGAGGAATGGCATCCCATTTAATATTCAATACATCCTTTGATGGGTTTGGATAGATGCTAATATCACTCGCAGTGATTTGTTGGATACTAGTTTGATCCTTTTCAGAGGTAAGAAAAGCTGAGTAAACACCTGCACCAAAAGTTGATACAGCCATAAGTCCGTCAGTTGTTCTGTGTTCCATCATAGTTACAATGTTATAGCCAATTTTATCAGGCGCTTGTTTTACCCATACTGTGTTATTTCCATTTAATGAGTCAGTGGCAAATAATCCTGTGCTTGTGCCTACATAATAGTAGATATTATTTCCGATTGGCACTACTTTAAACCACCTGCATGAAGGGCCATTACCGGAGCCACTTACATTCTCTTCAAGGTTACCAGCGATTGCTTGCCAGGTTTTTCCTGCATTGCTAGAGTAGAACAAACTGATGATACCATAATTGGTGAAAACAGCATAGAGTTTGGCTGTATCAGTTGGGTGTGTTGCTAAGCAATTTATATAACCATTTGGGAAGTTGGAGCCTCTAATATTTTCAGGAATTGGATTACCTGATGAGGCATTTCTTATTCTCCAAAGTTTACCTTTTTGTGTACCATAAAATAAAACATCATTGCTTGCACTTGTGATCGCTGTTATGGCGTCCGTTGAATCTCCTATATTGGTATTTGTCATTTCATCCCAACCAATATTTGTGGCAGTGCTGTCTAATTGATCATGTAAAGGAATTTGAGTTACATCATTATTGCGCCAAATTCTATCTCCATTTGGAATATACAATCTTTTGAAATTGGCTATATCTGGTGTAAATGGATTTATAAATTCATACTTGCTTTTAAGAGCGACTTTACAATCAATACGAGCAGATTTGATAGGCTTATAATTGGCATCTAATTGCAATCTATAGACCTTGCCTTCTTGAATAGACATATAGTATTCATTTGCGTTGGCCCCTACAAAGCAATAAGAGCCATCATAACTAAATGGTAAATTCCAATTATTACTATTTTCAGGTCTTAGCAGTGTTCCATTGTCTTGTAGACCACCAATCATGGTGAAGTTGGTACTGGTTTTATCGATAGCAATTGTATAAAATTGAGTGCTTAGATATGCATTGTTAAGACTATTCCAAACCACCGCATTTTCGGTGCAATTGTCTGTTCTTTGTATGCCACCATCATTGCTTGAAATAGCCCTATTCGGATTGCTTGGGTAAAAAATGATTGAATGTTGGTCAGGGTGATGATTGGCATAGGTTTTAAAATCAGGTAGGGTTGTGCCAACTGCATATCCTCCAATCCAGTGGGTTTGGGTGCTTGATTTAAATCCATCATCTGAGCGGTATAAATTTGTGCCACCTAAAAATACCACATCTGGATTGTCAGGTTTTACTTGTACATCAAGGCAATAGCCCCCTTGCGAAATATAATTTCCAAAAGCTCCACCTAGGGCAGGGATATTGGCGCTTCTGTCTTCCCATTGTCCTCCGGTTGAGCTGCCATCTCCGCTTACATAATTGTATTTCCACAAACTATTCCACTCAACACCTCCATCAAATCGAGTGGATTGCTTTCCGAAATTAGGTGTGTTAGCTGCAAAATAAACTTGGTTTTCATCGCTAGGTGCAATACCAATTACAATGCGGCCTGTACTACCTGAAAGAAAGCTTGGGGTCATATTTGCCCAAGTAGTTCCATTGTCTTTTGAACGCCAAATACCTGGGTTGTTGCCTCCACCTGAAAGGGTCGCATACACAATACCCGTGCTGGTAACTGCCACATCTGTCCAAGCGCTTGGTTGTGTTAGCCCACCTCTTCTAATCGACCATGATGAACCTCCATTTAAGCTTCTATAAATGCAACCATAATTGGCAACAAACAATACGTCTAAGCTATCAATGGCATTGTTCACAGCCACTTTGTGATTAAAGTCGAATGCTAAATCGAAAGTTACATTGTTGGAATTAGTGCTTTTTAATCGTATCCAAGTTTTACCACCATCAGTAGATTTTAATAATCCATTACCTGTGAAATATTGACCTGGAACAGAGCCTCCGTAGTATTCACCTGTACCCGCATACCAAATTTTTTCTTTGCCTTTACGTTTATCTTGTGTTATGCAAGTAACATTCACGAACGAATCCATACTTGTTACCTTTACCCAATTAGCCCCTCCATTTTCGCTGCGCCAAATCCCACCACTTGTAGCACCGGCTATTAATACATTTTCATTTGTTTTGTCGATAACAACGGCACGGGTTCGTCCACCCACATTATCAGGACCTCGGCTTACCCAATAGCCCATGCGATTGATTTTATTTAGATTGTCTTCAATAGGCAAGGTGGATGCAAATTGTATTTCTTTTTCACGAATATGTTCTGGTATTTTACCTGTTGCAGGATCTGCTAACATTTTATTCAGCCAAGCTTCTCGCTCAACAATGTCCTCTTCCATACCCATGGCTTCTTCTGATTCATAAGCTTCATTCTCTTCATATTTCATTTGTTTTTCTTTAAGAAGAAAAGATGAAAAGCAAGCAAGGATGGCTAGGGTAAATGATAAATTTTTAATTTTCATAATTGCAGATGTGTATAAAACTCAAACATACTTGAATATTTTATTTTAACAAAGGATAGATTCTTAAAGACAAAGGAAGGCCATTACCTTCTCATAAAATTCTTTGGGGTTATCGGCATGAAGCCAATGACCCGCTTTGCCAATTTCTTTCAATTCAGCCTGAGGGAAAATACTTTGTATCTGCTCCCAATCTTCATGCTTGATGTATTTAGAAAGTTCCCCTTTTAGGAATAGAACAGGTATGGTAATAGGCATAATGCTTTTTACTTCTTGGGTGATTTCATCATAATCTCGATGTAGAACACCTAGGTTCATTTTCCATTGGTAGGTTCCATTTTCAAGTCTTTCGAGGTTTTTTAACAGAAATTGTCTAGTGCCAAATTCGCTCACATGGGGGAGCATGGCTTCCTCTGCTTGCTTGCGGGTTGCTATTTTTGTTAAGTCAATGGCATATAAGGCTTCAAACACATCGTCATGTCCTCGTTCATATTTTTTAGCAGCAATATCTGCTACTACCAGTTTATTGACACAGTTGGGATAGTTTACAGCAAATTGCATGGCCACTTTCCCACCCATTGAGTGACCGATGATATGGGCCTTGCTAATATGTTGATGTTGCATGAAGTCAAACAAATCATCCACCATTTCAGCTATGCTATGGGTGGAAGTGTGCGGAGATTTACCATGATTACGAGCATCAATAAGATACACTTCGAAGGACTTTGCAAATTCATTGGCCAAACTTTGCCAATTGTCTAGCGATCCCATAAATCCATGAAGGATAATCAGTGCCTCTCCCGAACCAAGCTTCTTAAAGTTTAATTGCATGGGTCAAATATAATTACTGGCACAATATTCGTTATCGTAAAAATATAAATATACCAATATGAAAAGATTATTGTTTATCATGATGCTATATGCATCTCAAATTTTATGGGCTCAAAATCCTGAAAGCAAACAAAAGTTTATTGAAGTGAATGCATCTGCCGAAATGGAGGTGGTTCCTGATGAGGTATATGTATCTATGACCTTGCAAGAATATAAAGATGGTAGTACCAAAGTATCGATTGCAGAGCTTGAGAAGGGCATGAGGGATGTTTTATCTTCTATGAAAATTGATGAAAAATTACTCAGTATTGAATCGTCTTATGGTTACCAATACCAAAGAAGAAAGCACAAAGACAAAGATTTTTTTATGAGCAAAACCTATCAATTGAAAATGAGTGATCTTGGTAAATATGATGAACTAATATATCAGTAAAACATCACACAGTAAAGCCGAGGAGTTTAAGAGGACCTTGAAAATAAATGCAGCAAAAGCAGCTAAAGAAAAGGCCAAGTATTTGTTAGAAGCCATTAATGAACAATTGGGTGAAGCACTTGAAATACATGAAATAGATGCAGAGGTATATTACACTGTATATGCCAATAAAATGATGGGTATGGCACAAGATAATGTGAGTGCTAATGGTGGTAGTGAGTTGCCTATTGAAATGAAAAAAATAAAGATGAAACAGAGTATCTCGGCTAAGTTTGCCATTAAATAAAGTTTTATAAAAGAGGAATTATTGAAAATAGTTCTTCTTTTTTTACTAAACCTTCAAACTTACAATACTCACCGCATCGCCACCTAAGTCTGCATGTTCACTTTCAATTTTTTCGACATGCTTGCTTTGCTTTAAGTAATTATGAACCAATTTTCGAAGTATACCGTAACCTCTACCATGCACAATGCGTACTTGCTTCATGCCTAGTAAAAATGCATCATCCATAAAAATTTCAAGCTCTTTTATGGCCTCTTCTCCTCGTTTACCTATGATATTGAGTTCAGTGCTAAAATTGCTCATTTTGGCATTTAAATCCACACCTTGAGAAAATGTTTTAGTGCCTTTTTTGCTTGCATTCGGTTCATCTACTACTTCAAGTTTGCTGCTGTTAATAGTGGTTCTGATATCTCCAAAAGCAACTACCGCTTTGCTTTTATTTAATTCAAGCACTTGCCCAACCACATCTTGTCCATCTACTTTCACGAAACTTCCTACCTCAAGTACAGCATTGCTCTTAACTTTGCTTTTTGTTTTTACAGCAATTTCTTTTTCTTCTTCGGCAACAAATTCTTTTAGCTCTGTTAATTGTTTACGTATTTCAGTTCTTGCTTGCTTTTGAATATCACTATCCGCTTGTTTTTCTTTGATCTCACGAATGGTAGCTTCTATGGTGCTATTCGCTTCTGATATAATAGCCAATGCTTCCATTTTGGCTTGCTTAATTAATTGCTTTCGATTGGTCTCAATCTCACTTTTAAGCTTTTCGTATTCTGCTAGTATTTTGTTTGTTTTTTCTTCTTTTTCAGTAAAGCGTTGTTTGATATCTAAAGCATGTTTCTTTTCTTTTTCAAGCTCAATCAATATTTCATCTACACGTTTTTGTTTATCACCCACGCGGCTTTTGGCATAATTTAAAATATTTGGATTTAAACCAGATTTGGTGGCTAATTCAAAAGCATAGCTACTGCCAGGCTTACCTTGTTCAAGGATATAGAGTGGTTGCAGATTACCATGATCAAAAAGCATACAAGCATTCTCTAAACCTTTGTTGTTTGAAGCATAATTTTTAAGGTTGCTATAGTGAGTGGTAACAATACCAAAAGCATGTTTTTGTTTCAATTGGTTAAGTATGGCTTCTGCTAGGGGTCCGCCAAATTGAGGATCGGTACCTGTGCCAAATTCATCCACTAAAAACAAAGTTTGTCCATTTGCAAAATCGGTAAAATACTTCATGTGCAACAAATGAGAGCTGTAAGTACTCAAATCATTTTCAATACTTTGTTCATCCCCAATATCTACCATTAGTTCTTTAAATACGCCCATTTCACTATGGCCCATGCAGCTGACTAAAAAGCCACATTGCAACATGTATTGTAGCAATCCCACTGTTTTTAAGCTTACTGATTTACCACCAGCATTGGGGCCTGAGATGACCATGATATGTTTTTCTGGGCTCAGTTCAATGTTTAGAGGGATGGTTTTTAGTCCGGCCTTATCATGATTGTATTTTAAAATAGGGTGGAAGGCATGATACAATTTTACCACTGGATGTTTTGAGAGCATGGGCATGTTACCATCCACCTCCAAAGCAAAAAGACCTTTGGCCCTGATGAAATCATACAATCCCATGCGATGCACATTCTTTTCGATATTCTCTACATCAGGTCTGATTTGGGATGTAAGTTCAATCAAGATTTTTTCTCGTTCGCGTTTATAGGCAATCTGAAGTTCCCTGATTAAATTGTTCATTTCAAACACCTCTGTAGGCTCTATATAAATGGTCTGACCGGTGTTGGATTCGTCATGTACAAATCCTTGAATTTGTTTTTTGTATTCAGCCAAAACGGGTAAAACCAAGCGTCCATCTCTTATGGTAATTCCAGAATCAGCTAACCAGCCACTGTCATTGGCCTTTTCATAAATTCGGTTAATAATACGCCTTACTTCTTTTTCTTTCTCGTTTAGTTTGGCTGATATCTTGGCTAGCTCTGGTGAGGCATTGGGCCTAAGTTTAGCCTCAAGGTCAATGATTTTATCAATCTTTTTGATGGTAATATCATTGTACACCAAGCCCTCTAGCAAGCTTTCAAGATTTGGATATATGCCAGTTCTGTCTCTGAAATATTTGGTAATGCTTAAAAAGGTGGCAAGCGTTTGCTTAAGCTGAAAGAACTCTTCTTCATTTAAAAAAGCACCCTCTAGATTAGCCTTATTTAAGAATGGCAAAACATGATGGTAATTATCAGCAGGAAAAGGTTGGTCAGCTTGCAGAATGGCTTTGAATTCATTCACTTGAAGAAGTATTTTCTCCAACAAATCAAAGCGATTCACGAAACGTATTTTATCAAGGTAAGATGCACCAAGGTATGACAAGCATTTTTGTCTTACTAGTTCTTTTACCTGTGTAAACTCAAGTTTTAGTTCTATATTTTTTGGATAGGGCATTTTATTATATATGTCAGAACATGATTTTATTGAGTGTTAAGATAAACAAGATTCATATTCTGTTTTTTTTAGTCAGTTATTCGATAAAGGACTGTTTGGTTTAATAAATTTTTTATTGTAAAGTCTTTTAAATTCGAGGCTCAAGCCACCAAAATTAATCAGTAAACCATCACCAATGTTATAAGCTTCTGAGTAGTTTATGGCTTGTGCCTTATGCACGTCTTCGATTTTTTCAACTGCTTTTAATTCTAACATAACACTGTTTTCAACAAAGAAATCAACCCTTCGAGTTCCAATTTGTTCATTTTGGTAAAAAATTGGCATTTCCATTTCTCGTTTGAAAACTAACCCATTTAAATTAAATTTTATGGCCAAGGCTCTTTGATAGATTACTTCCTGAAAACCATTACCTAGAATTGAATGTACTTTCATGGCACATCCTATTATCTTGTGTGTTATTTGGTTAATATCATTTTCAATCCTGTCCATCCTTTAAATTTATAAAACTTGTTCAGACTATGATTTTCTACAAACTAAACACTCAAAAGGGATATTTCAATAATAAGTATTTATTTAGCCAAAAAGTTTGGAATCAAATAAAAATATTAAAGTTTGTCATTTCTCATCGGTGCATAGCATCCATGATACACGCGTGTTTTCGCGTGAGTGTGTTAGTTTGGCTAAATACTTTGATATTACCCTAATTGCCATTGGTAACTTTAGTGGTCAAAAACAAGGTGTTCGTATTATTGGTATTCCAGAGCCCAAGACCAAGTTGGAGCGTTTCTTTGGAACCACGTTTAGGGTTTTTATTTCAGCCATAAAGACTGAAGCAGATATATTTCATATCCATGATGCTGAGTTGCTTCCATTTGCATTGCTTTTGGGTTTGCTAGGTAAGAAAGTTATTTACGATATTCTGGCTTAAGCTCGATTTGAAAGCCAAAGCAGCATGGATGTATGATGCACTTCTCAAGTTTTCAAACCGCTTTGTGCATTATATTCCAGTTGTGGCCAATGAACGTTTTTTACCTATTTTTCACGTAAAGCCTAATCGATACAGCGTGGTACAGAATTTTGCTGATGTAAATGAAATGCGAAAGTATAGGGTGGATGATAGGCTAATGCTACCTGGTAATCATATCTTTTATGTAGGAATGATAAAGGATATGTATTACGATTTTAATGTTTTAATTGAAGCGGTTTATCAATTAAAACAAAATGGTTTTATGGTATTTGTGCATGCAGTGGGCTATTTGGGATCCAATTTTAAGCCTGATTTTGAAGATAATCGGTATTGGAATGAGGTGAAAGACCAAATACATTTTTATGGCAAACTCAGCAT
>RGVD01000220.1 GCA_010027395.1 Bacteroidota bacterium | reverse complement strand
GCGCGGGCCGCCTGACGTTTTAGGTTGGCGACCTGGCGTGTTACTTCCTTAATCACATCTTCTAAACGGAGGACCTGCCCCTTTGTATCCTCTAATCTTTTTGCTACCGCATTAATGTGCTCTTTGAACCCTGCAATATGCGCAGCCTCTTCGATAACTTGGCGACGGTCATCAGGCTTAGCCGTGATAATACGACCGATCTCACCCTGCGCAATAATCGTATAGCCGCGTGAGGCTAGTCCCAATACACGGAACAGCTCCTTAATATCCTTTAAACGCGCTGGAACCTTGTTGATAAAAAACTCAGACTCACCACTTCTGTAGAGGCGACGAGTTACCTGAACCTCACTTACTGACTGCAACCACGAGTACTTCGACAATGAGGCCTTTATATCAGACATGAAGTTCTGTGGCGCTTCATCTTGATTCTCGTCAGTAATTCTCGAACAATTCGATTCCATGTATAGTAAATGCTCATCTATGGTTTGATTAACCAAATCGTTCTTATCGGTAAAGTATTGATAAAGCGTTTTTTTGCTCACACCCAATTCACGGGCAATATCATCCATGGTGATGCTCTTAAAACCAAACTTCATAAATAATGAAGCTGCCTCATGTAATATTTTTTGTTTTGGTTCCATTTCTATCCTCCTTCCAATTTTCGGCAGCAAATATAGAAACTTTTCGATATTTGGAAACTTTTTTTATCTTTAAAGTTTCTGCGGTTTTATCATATATTTTATTTAAAAATAGATGTAGTGAAACGGAAAAACATTCAATCAAACAACTAGCAAAAATTATATTACTATCTGAAATAAATGACACTACATAATACGTGCATTAACATAAAACTATAAATAAAATTTGAATCCACTTTGTAACTCAACAATATTCAACAACAAATAATGAGAAAAAAGCAATCAAATAATTTACATTTGGAAGGAAGTTAGGAGATTAGAAATAATTATGGGTAAGATTCTTGAAAACAAACCAGCATGTCTTTATTGCAATGCTCGAATTCACTCCGTTTTTAACGTGCTTGATAATGAAGAATTGGAGGACCTAAATAAACACAAGACATGTTCTAGCTATAAAAAAGGGCAATATGTATTTAATGAGCAAGGAATGCCTAGCGGCTTATTTTGCATAAATACGGGTAAAATAAAATTATCAACCACCGGATTTGACGGTAAAGAGCAGATTCTAAGTTTAGCCAAAGAAGGAGAGATTCTTGGTTATAGGGCTCTTATTTCGGATGAAAGATACTATTGCTCTGCAGTTGCCTTAGAGGATTCATCTATATGCATCATAGATAAATTGTATTTCAATAGCACTATCATAAAAAATAACAAGCTATTAATTGAAATTGTTAAAAAAGTAAGTGGAGACTTAAAACTTGCAGAAAATCATCTTGTTTCTTTATCACAGAAAAATGTCAGAGAACGCCTAGCTGAAGCATTATTATTTATAAAAGCTACCTATGGTTGTGTTGAAGATGGAGCCACCCTAAATGTTACCTTAAGCCGAGAAGAAATTGCAGATTATGTTGGGACATCCACAGAGAGTGCCATTAGATTATTGTCTGAATTTAATCATGATAAGATTATAGAGCTTATCGGGAAAAAAATAAAGATCTTAAATCTTCAGCTATTAATAAAAACCGCTAATCTTAATGATTAAACATGCCCAATATCATGTTTTAAAATAATCACTATCATTTATTAGAAGCGGCCATTAAGCCAACTTTGTAAGCATACATGATAGTAAAATGTGCTCACATTCACAGAAAATTAAAGAATCAATTGACAACTTAATGCTGCTGCTATACCCCAAGGTCATGGAGCAATTCAACTTGATTGATGCTTACTATGTATTGAGCATATCAAATAGAAATAAAGAACACCATTCAATTATTGGTTTGTTAAATGATATGCAAATAGAATTTAGTTCATTGCATACCTATGAGTCAAGATTGGTGTTTCCAACTATTTTAAACGTATTAGGTAATAGCAAAATAGAATTGCAAAATTATCATCCCAATATCACCGACTTAGTATACTTAACTGAAAAGAAAGAACAGAAACTAAATCAATTAACAATTGAGTTGGCTTTAGAATTAAAAAAGCATGATTTCGATGATGTTGAACATCATGTTGAGTTATTAATAAATACGCTTCAAAATGAGTTTGTGGAATCAAAACAACATTGGAATGCTTTGATACAAGAATGCCTGAACAATTGCAGTAAATTTAAATTTAATAAGTTATCAGAAATAAACCCCTAAAGACATGAACGATTTCAAAAAAATTTTATGCCCAATTGATTTCTCAGAATATGCAAATGAAGCTCTAAAATTTGCACTATTATTGGCTGAGAAAAACCAATCTTCACTTCATTTATTTCATGTTTTAGCAAAGATAAATTATTATGATTGGAACATGAATGGTATATATCCATTGATTTCGGAAGAGTTATTGGATAACGAAAAAAGAGAAACAGAAAATAAATTAATTGATTTGGTTAAAAAACTAAAATCACAAAATCCAAAAATTGATATATCATACGAAATGATTGATACCAATACCATTGCTGACACCATTGTAAATATTGCAAAACAAACAAACACCGACCTAATAATCATGGGTTCACATGGCAGAAAAGGTATAGATCGTATATTGATGGGCAGCGTTGCAGAATCAGTCTTGCGTCATGCACAGTGTAATGTTATGATATATAAGACTAAAAACGTTTAGTTCTTTGCAATAATCCTATTACTAAAGTTTGCTTTATTTTATAAGTTTCATGCTCCATTGTAACTTAGATGCTAACAATATCGGTCAAAATTGTAACTTGCGCACCAATTAATTCAATTATGATTCAAAGGTTACAAAGTGTTTATTTTCTAGCTATTATAATTATTGGAGCTGTATTATGTGGCGGTTCTATAGTCAATGTTCATCAAGATATCAATGGTATTTCTACTGATTATGTATTAAACATTATCTATTTTAATGTTTATGAAAATCATACCATAGTAGCAGAAAAAAGTGGTATTCAATATGCTTTAATAGCAATATTAACACTTGTTATTGTTTGGACAATTAAAGTAATTTTTTCTTACAAAAACAGAACAGAACAAATCAAATTTGCCAAATTCAACTACGTTTTCATGCTATTATTATTGGCTGCAACCTTTTCTACCGCAGCTTTAAAAATTCCTGGATTTAATATGTCATCCCTTTCTTTTGCCTCTACCTTTGGCATAGCTTTGATGATTTTTATGTTTTACCTTAATTGGAGAGCCATCATGCTTGTTAAACGTGATGAGGAATTAGTGAAAAGTGCAGATAGAATTAGGTAATAAACCCACAAAACAGAAGATGCTACAAGAAGAAGATGATGATTTAGACGGTGAACAAGGTGATGAGCAGGAGCTCTTCGAACACTATCGTTTTGAAATAGAAAAAGGTCAACACCAGACACGTATTGATAAATATCTGATGGACAGAATTAAAAATGCCAGCAGAACTAAAATCCAATATGCCGCTGAATCAGGGTCTATACTTGTAAATAACAAACCCACCAAATCGAGCTATAAAATTAAACCGCTCGATGTTATTTCAATAGTTTTACCCACCCCACCAAAAGACAATACCATTGTAGCTGAAAACATTCCGCTTAATATTTTATATGAGGATGATGAGGTGTTAATCGTTAATAAACCTGCAGGAATGGTGGTTCATCCAGGATATAATAATGTTTCAGGGACATTGGTAAATGCACTAGCTTGGCACTTTAAAGATTTGCCATTTGCCAAAGATGGCAATGTGAGGCCCGGTTTAGTTCATAGGATTGACAAAAACACATCTGGAATTTTAGTGATAGCTAAAACTGAGTTTGCCATGAATTTTCTTGCCAAGCAGTTCTATGACCACAGCATTAAGAGAAGATATTTGGCATTGGCATGGGGTGATATTATAGATAACGAGGGAACTATTACTGGTTATATTGGACGAAGTACCCGAGATCGAAAGATTTTTCAAATGCAAGATGATGAGAGCAAAGGGAAATGGAGTGTTACTCACTACAAAGTGCTTGAGAGAATGCATTATGTAACACTTATTGAATGTAGATTGGAGACGGGTAGAACACACCAAATAAGAGTGCATA
>RGVD01000219.1 GCA_010027395.1 Bacteroidota bacterium | reverse complement strand
GTTTTGCATTACATTAAATAATTTAGTTTGTTTAAATCGGCCTTCAACCTTAAATCCGTGATAATATTGATGTCTGTAGTTTATATATTTTTTTATTTCATTTACATCTATTTTATTTTTACTGGTGTATACATGTTATTGTGTGCTTTGGCATCATGTTTTCCAAATAAAAAGTTAAATTATATCTCAACTAATTCTTATAAAAAGTTTGCCATTATTGTTCCTGCCTTTAAAAATGATAAGGTAATTAAAGAGAGTTTGGCTGAAAATTTAAAAATTGATTACCCTAGTGAATTCTTTAAAATAATTGTAGTTGGTGATCATTTGCAAGCTGAAACTATTGAAGAACTAAGGAAAACAAGGGCTGAGGTTCTTGATATGCATTTCGAACACAGCGCTAAACTGAGGTGCGTAAAAGCAGCATATGATATTGTAAAAGATGGTGATTTTGATAATATAATTGTAATTGATATTGACAATGTGATGGAGCATAATTTCCTTTTTAAGTTAAATCAAAAGTTAACAGAAAATGTGGTAATTGTGCAAACACATCGTGTGGCAAAAAATTTAGACACGTCAGTATCTATTTTAGATGCCATCAGTGAAGAAATTAATAATTCCATTTTTCGTAAAGGAATGCAAAATTTAGGGCTTCATTCAGCTCTAATAGGTTCTGGTATTGTGTTTAGAAGAGATTATTTTCTTAATAAATTGATGAGCTTTAAATCGGTTGGTGGTTTTGATAAAGAAATTGAAGTTGAAATTGGTAAGGAGAATTTGTTTTCACACTATTACGATGATATATTTTTATATGATGAAAAGACACGTTTATTTTCAGAGTTCCAATCTCAAAGAATAAGATGGGTTTCAGCTCAATTATTCTATCTCAGAAAAAATTTGATAAAATCAATTTGGGCATTGATTTCAAAAGGTAATGTGCATTATTTTAATAAAATTTTGCAGTTCATTCTACTACCTAGGGTTTTGATGTTAGGTTCAACATTTTTACTTATGGTGTTTCACTATTTTTTCTTGACTTACTTTTTTGTTCCTGCGACAGCAAGTTTTTTTATCACATTTACAACATTTGTTATAGCGGTTCCTTTTAAATTTTACAATCCTAAATACCTTAAAGCGCTTGTATATGTTCCCTTCTTGTTTTTAACGGTTTTAAAAAGTTTAACCAAATTAAAAGGAGCTAATCGAAATTTTATTCCAACCCCACATCATACTATACAAGAGGAAATTAAATAGTCAAATTTTTGTGATTATTATTTTTATACTCAGTTTACTAAAATCTATAATCACGTTCAGCAATACATATTCTTATATTTTCAATTCGTTTACATAAAGATTTAATAGCATTTCAAAAAGCTTTGTGAAGAAATAAAATTGTATAAGTTTGGGTTATGTGATTTTTTTACAAAGTGATTTAATTTAAAGCATTTACAATTGTTTTTAAAAACACCCATAGAGTATCTAAAAGGAGTAGGTCCAGCAAAAGCAGAAATATTGCAAAAGGAATTGCAAATTTTTACTTTTAATGACCTCTTATATCATTTCCCTTATCGACATGTTGATAGGAGTAAAATTTATAAGATAAGTGATATTGATATGGTCAATTTGCCTTACATACAATTAAAGGGCAAAATATCCAATGTACATTCTGTTGGTAAAGGCCAATCCGAAAGGCTTGTTGCTGATTTTAATGATGGGACTGGTGTGATTGAACTGGTTTGGTTTCAAGGTGCAAAATGGATCAAACAAAGTCTTACATTAGGCAAAGAATATATTGTCTTTGGTAAGCCTGCAGAATTCAATAGAAGTTACAGCATCGTTCATCCCACATTGGACGAGCCAGAAGATGCCGCCAATAAGATGTACTTGCACATTCAACCTTTTTATAATGTCAGTGAAAAGATGAAAGTCAGAGGGCTCGATTCCAAAGCCATCATGAAATTGTTGAACCAATTGATTTCAGACAGTCGCTTTGATATTGAAGAAACCCTTCCTGATTACCTTATCAAGAATGAAACCCTTCTTGATCGCAAACAATCTTTAATCAATATACACTTTCCAAAGTCGCTTGTTATGTTAAATGAAGCTCAAAAGCGCTTGAAATTTGAAGAATTGTTTTATGCTCAGTTGAAAATTTTGCGTTTCAAACAAAATAGAACGCAACTATACAATGGCATCCAATTAACTCGTATTGGAGATTATTTCAATACTTTTTACAATACCAAATTACCCTTTGAATTAACCAATGCACAAAAGCGTGTCATCAAAGAAATTCGTGCTGATGTGAAAAGTGGCAAGCAGATGAATCGCTTGGTGCAAGGGGATGTAGGTAGTGGAAAGACTGTGGTAGCATTGATGAGTATGTTGATTGCTTTGGATAATAATTACCAAGCTTGTATGATGGCTCCAACAGAAATATTAGCCACACAGCATTATCAAAGTTTAACACAATTGTTGGAGGGCATGGATATTAAGGTTCACTTGTTAACGGGTTCAACAAAAGCAAAGCAGAGGAGGCAAATACATGAAGATCTCATGAATGGGTCTTGCCATATTTTGGTGGGCACACATGCTTTAATCGAATCAAGTGTACAGTTTAATAATTTGGGATTAGCAGTAATTGATGAACAACATCGTTTTGGTGTTGAGCAAAGGTCAAAACTATGGCATAAAAACACCTATCCCCCGCATGTATTGGTAATGACAGCCACACCTATTCCTCGCACTTTGGCAATGACTTTGTATGGTGATTTGGATACCTCAGTGATTGACGAAATGCCAGCAGGTCGAAAACCAATTCAGACTATTCATAAATACGACAACCACCGATTGGCGGTATATGGTTTTATGAAAAGTGAAATTGCTAAAGGAAGGCAGGTATATCTTGTATACCCATTGATTGAGGAAAGCGAAAAAATGACCTATAAAAATCTCACTGATGGATTTGAACAAATTTGTAGGGAGTTTCAGCAACCACACTACCATGTGAGCATGGTGCATGGCAAAATGAAAGCTGCTGACAAGGAAACTGAAATGAAGATGTTCATCAAAGGCATAACTCATATTATGGTAGCAACTACAGTAATTGAGGTTGGTGTAAATGTGCCTAATGCCAGTGTGATGGTGATTGAGAGTGCAGAGAAATTTGGTCTTTCACAATTGCACCAGTTAAGAGGTAGGGTAGGGCGAGGGGCAGACCAATCCTATTGCCTATTGCTTACCGATTTTAAATTGAGCAATGATGCCAGGCAAAGAATAAAAACAATGGTTGAAACCAATGACGGTTTTAAAATTTCGGAAGTGGATTTGCAATTGCGTGGGCCAGGAGATATAGAAGGCACGATTCAGAGTGGGATATTAAACATGCGAATTGCGGATATCAGTAAAGACAATGCTTTGCTAATGGAAGCCCGACAAAAAGTAATAGATATTTTAGAAAAAGATCCTAAGCTAGAAAATCCAGAAAATATAGTATTGAATAGTTATTTTGAATTGTATAATAAGACTAGTCGCTGGGGCTCTATTTCTTAATTGATTATTAAGATTGAATATTTAAAAATTGTCATCATAAGGGAAAGGTCTTTTCAGAAAAAGCAAACTCAACAATAATCCCAAAAACAATTTAGATAAGATTTGATTGAACATAATCTTTCACCATCGTGTCAAAATCGCTTTTGCACCAAGTGAAAAATTCTGTTTTTAAGGGTTGGAAGAAAATAGGCAAGTCCTGAAGTTTAACTTTTAACTCAGGGCTTAATAATTTAACAGCATCTTTTTCAGTTGTTATTATGATTTTCTTGTTCGATTTTAAGTGCTCATAACCATACATTATTCTCTTCAATTCTTCGTCTCCGTATGATTGATGGTCGTTAAAATGAATGGTTTCAACTTCCTTAAATCTTGATTTAATATGTTCGTCAAGGCTGGAAATATGAGCAATTCCTGCAAAGAGTAATACACCTAATTCATTTGAAGCATCATACGTAATTCCATTTTCAAAAACAGGAATCAATTCACCATAGGTTTGAAAAGAGAAATATACTTTTTGATGAGGATAAGGCTTAATACTATCTTCTATTTCCTTAGCTTTTGTTTGGCTTAATTGCTCTGGACATTTTGTAACTACTATGCCATCTGCACGTTTGTAGGCGTTTCGGTATTCTCTTAAATT
>RGVD01000218.1 GCA_010027395.1 Bacteroidota bacterium | reverse complement strand
TAGCGCCAATGGTAAAGGCTATTCAAGAGCAACAATTAATGATTGAAAATTTGAAGAAGCAAAATGTACTGATGCAGAAACAAATAGATGAACTAAAGAAAAGACCATAACATACAAATATAGAAAAGTAGAGTCAATTTGGCTCTCCTTTATTATCTTTAGAGACTATAACCAAAATGAATTAATTATATATGGAATTATTAAAAAATTAGAGGCTTTGGGAAACTTGCTTTTGGTTTAAAATCCGCAGTTGATGCCTTCGGGATTGCAAAATTCCGAAGAACTTGTATTAACACCAACTATGTAGTAAAGCGTTTAATGATAACAGCACCTTAGCCAAAGTTTGCTTACCCCAAAAAGGCAGAATCAAAACAAAAGCAAACAAAAAAGCCAATCATCGCTGATTGGCTTTTCAAATTATACTAAATTCATTTTTATTCTTTTGCCTATTTCTTCAATATCGGCTCTGAATTTTTTGTCGGTTTCAATTAAATCATTTACCGTTTGGCAAGCATGAATAACGGTTGAATGATCTCGGCCACCAAAGTGCATTCCGATGGTTTTAAGCGATGATTTGGTTAAATCCTTCGCATAAAACATACTGATTTGACGGGCTTGAACAATCTCACGTTTACGTGTTTTTGATTTTACATGTTCCACTGGAATTTGGAAATAATCGCAAACCAATTTTTGTATAAACTCAATGGAGATTTCGCGTGAGCTATTTTTAACAAAGTTTTTAAGGATTTGCTTAGCCAAATCAATGGTAACCTCTTTGCGGTTAAGTGAAGCTTGCGCCAATAAACTTACCAAAGCACCTTGTAATTCGCGCACATTGGTATTGATGTTATGTGCTACATATTCTACCACATCTTTATGAAGGTTAATACCATCATTGTACATCATGTGCTCAAGTATGGCTTGGCGTGTTTCAAAATCAGGTACTTGAATATCGGCTGAAAGCCCCCATTTGAAGCGACTTAGCAAACGCTCGTCCATTCCTTTTAGGTCTTTAGGCGCTCTATCGCTGGTTAATATAAGCTGCTTACCTTGTTGGTGAAGGTGATTGAAAATGGTAAAGAAAATTTCTTGTGTTTTTTGTTTGTTTTCTAAAAACTGTACATCATCCACTATTAATACATCTACCTGTTGGTAGAAGTTTAAGAAATCTTGGTTTGAGTTATTTTTAACCGAATCAACAAATTGGTTGGTAAACTTTTCGATAGGCACATACAACACAATTTTGTTTTTGCTGTTTTGCTTAATCATGTTACCAATGGCTTGCACCAAGTGGGTCTTACCCATACCTGTTTCGCTGAAAATCATTAAAGGGTTGAATGAAGTTCCACCTGGCTTAGCAGCTACAGATAAACCTGCAGCACGCGCCAATCTGTTACAATCGCCTTCAATGAAGTTATCGAAAGTAAGATTTGAGTTTAGGTTTGAGTCGATGTTTACCTTTTTTAAACCTGGAATGATAAATGGGTTTTTGATACCCGGGTTAAGGTTTAAAGGGACACCAATATTTTGACTATCCGATTTAGCATTGTTGCTTCCCGGTAGGTTCATTACATAAGGTGCTGAGTTGGAAGTAGCGTTTTCTACTATTATATTATACTCTAAACGTGAGCCAGCACCTAATTCTTGTTTTAAAGCTCTTTTTAACAATGTAACGTAGTGTTCTTCTAACCATTCGTAAAAGAATTGACTGGGAACTTGTATGGTTAATACTTTGTTATCTAATTTGATTGATTTGATGGGTTCAAACCAAGTTTTAAAACTTTGGGGCGGAACATTGTCTTGTATTATTTTAATAATGCTGTTCCAAACACCTTCACATGTCTTTTCGCTCATAAACTATTTAATTACCTTTTCGAGTGTAAATGTGAACAAAAAAGTTTACATTAAAAAATCTTTTCAACGTATTTCTTTTTGAAAAAAATGTCCCAAAAAATTACCCACTGATTTTAACCATTTTAAAAAAAACATCGAAAAAAAATTTTTCAAAATGGAATAAAAAAATAGTTAAATGTTGATAAGCCTCAATTAGCTAAATCATCCGAGATATCAATAAAATAAGGGATTAGCAGCATCCCTACAAGGATAGTTAACATTTTATCAAGCAAATAAACCAATGTTGATAGTTTGGTGTTTTTGCAATGTGAGTTGATTGTTAATAGCATTAAATATGAAATCTATTTTCCCTAATTTTAGACCTGCCCAACCCACTTGATTTACTATTACGGTTTTGTTGTCCACATTCTTGTAAATAATTGGCTCAGGTAAAAAAGTATGGGTATGTCCACCCAATATCAAATCGATGTTCTTACTTTGCTTGGCTAATGTTTCATCACTTACCTTATCCCCTGCATATTTATTACCTAGGTGGGATAAACAAATAATCAAATCACATTTCTTCTTATCCTTTAAATAAGCAGCCGTTTTATTAGCATTTTCAATAGGATTATTATAAATGATTTTTCCAAATGATTTTTCGGGAACCAAACCATTCAACTCAATACCCACGCCCAAAACACCTATCCTAATTGGCCCTTTGTGGTATATTTTATATGGTTGAATTTTGCCTTCTAACTCAGTATCATTAAACGAATAGTTACAATTCACAAAATCAAAACCTGCTAGAGGCATTTGTTTTACCAAGCCATTGATGCCATTATCAAAATCGTGGTTTCCAAGGGTAACACAATCATAACCCATTTCAGTCATAAGTTTATATTCAAGTTCACCGCCATAAAAATTAAAATAAGGGGTGCCTTGAAAAATATCTCCTGCATCTAATAATAATATGTGTTCCTCTTCTTGTCTTATCTTCTTTATCAAGGCTGCACGGTATTCGGCACCGCCCATACCTGGGTTGTTTTTGTCGGTTTTATCAAAAGGCTCAATACGGCTGTGCCAATCATTGGTGTGAAGGATACTTATTTTAGTGCTCTTTTGGGCCGCAAATGAATAGAATGGAGTGCTTGACAGCATGGCACCACCTAATAATATACCTGATTGTTTAATAAAGTCTTTTCTGCTGCTCATGTTCTTGTTATTTAATGATTTCCATTCTGCCGTCCACTGTGGCTTTTAAGGCCTCATTTCTTTTGCCTTTGCTACGTAGGTGTTGTATCATAGCATCACGCACAAACACATTTATTTTATAGCGATTGATAGCATTCTTCATGGGTTCGGTTTTATCTCCACCCGCAGCCACGTAGTCATTGGTAAGGATTAAATAATTTCGGTTTTCGTCAAATGCTTGTTGGTTAATGAAAATGTCTGTGGCTTGGTTGTTCTGTATTTTCATCTTAAGCTCTTTAGAACAAGGGGTTCCGCCATTTTGAGCTATCAAGTCAAATAGCTTTTTACAAGATTTTCCATCCAACTCCACCACTTCGAGGTAATTGTCAAATGGGGCTAATTCATAAATTTTCCCAACTGTAATATTCCCTTTTGAAAGGCTGCCAATGCGAATACCACCATGGTTATACAAGCAGAAATCTATTTTCTTGTCAAGCTTTTCTTTGGCATATAGCATCAATTCATCGCAAAGCATATTGCCTAATGAACCTTCAGGTAATTGTTTGCTGAGGTCTTGTTCATTATAGCACAGCACCTCTCCCATCAGGCTATCTAGCTTTACCTTATAGCTTTGAATAAGGGCATGTGTTTTTTCATCACTTATTTTTAAAGAATCTTTGTTGATGCGGATTCCACCAAGTTCGGCCTTGTAATAGGGTTTTGGTGTATGGCATTGCGTGAAGGCAAATAAAAGAAGAATGGGAATGAGTTTTTTCACCCATGCAAAATATGGAATTTATGTTAAATTATTGTGGTGTGCAGTTCGCTTTGGTTATGCTAATGATGTTACAAGGTATAAATTTTTAAATGCATGATTGTAATAATAAACCATGAATAATGAATTCCACAATAACTCAATAACCCATTAAGGAATAAACGCCATTTAGGCTTTATACTCTCCAAATAACCCTCTAAAGGTATCTGCTATTTCACCAAGGCTAGCATAATTTTCAACGGCATCAATAATAATCGGCATTACATTGCTTCCGTCTTTGGCAGCTTGCTCCAATCGGGCAAGGTCAGCTTTCACTTTTTCATTGTCACGCTCAGCTTTCACTTGTTTTAGTTTTTCAATTTGCTGTACCCTAATGCTATCATCCACTCTTAAGATAGGAGGATTCACGGCATCGCTAATGAAAT
>RGVD01000217.1 GCA_010027395.1 Bacteroidota bacterium | reverse complement strand
GGTGCACTATACTTAAATGATATGCACTTTGGACCCAGTCCAAAGGACGATATAGACTCTTCTTATTTCAAGATATACTTCTCTCCTACCCCACCTAAGCGCCCAGTGCAAGAGTTTCAAATGGGAACCTTGGGTATAGCACCTGTCGATCCCAAATTGGTTGTTCAACCAGAGACGGTAAAAACATTTCATATCAAAGCAGATATACCTGAAGACATTTCAGTATTAACCATAGTACCACACATGCACTTAATAGGAAAGAAATTTTGGGCTTATGCCATTAAGCCAAGCGGAGATACAATCAGATTAGTAAGAATTAATAATTGGGACTTTAGGTGGCAGTATTTTTATCAACCTAAAACCATGTTGCATATACCAAGAGGCAGCACCATATATGTAGAAGGGGTATATGACAATACATCCAATAACCCCAACAACCCTTTCAGTCCGCCACAAGTTATTATGGAAAGAAATGGTAGCATGAAAACAACTGATGAAATGTTTCAACTTATCATGACCTATGTACCTTACCAAAAGGGAGATGAAGAAATAAGCTTAGAAAATATTGAACCTTAAGTTTATTCTAGGTTGTTTTCAATAAAAATAAATAAAATAATAAGAACTATTTTAATAAAGCTCATTTGCTTTGCTTCAGTAAATGATACTTAAGATTAAATAGTATTTATTAAAAAAGCCTAATCAATCGCTACCACATTGCGCACCTGCGGAACGGCATTTTTGATACCATTTTCAATACCCGCTTTCAAGGTAATATGACTGATATCGCAACTGCTGCAACTGCCTTTTAATCGCAATCTTACTTCCATGTCATCGGTTACTTCCACCAATTCCACATCTCCCCCATCTGCTTGCAGAAAGGGTCTCATGCCATTCAATGCTATTTCGATTTTTTCGTTTAATTCGGTATTCATTTTCACTATCAAATATAAACAAATATCTATGCTTCGGCTACATTTTTTGCTGCATTCTGCATAGCAACTTGTCGGGCCAGACTTTGCGCCAATTTAAAGTAGGTTTTTTGTGCCACTGAATTTTCTAACATCACGGCTGGAACACCGCTATCTCCGCCCTCACGGATAGACATATAGATTGGCACTTCACCCAAGAATGGCACATTCAAACTTTCGGCCATGCGCTTGCCTCCATCTCTGCCAAATAGATAATATTTATTTTCTGGCAATTCTTCGGGGGTGAAATATGACATGTTTTCAACCACACCCAAGATTGGAATTTTTTGAGCACCCATTCCAAACATTGAAGCTCCTTTGTATGCATCTGCCAAGGCCACCTCTTGCGGGGTTGTAACCATTACAACACCTGTGATAGGCACTATTTGAATCATGGTTAGGTGTATATCGCCAGTTCCGGGAGGAAGGTCCAAAATCAAATAATCCAAGTCACCCCAATCCACATCGTTTACAAACTGACGTAATGCCGATGATACCATAGGTCCACGCCATACCACGGCTTGACCTGGCTCTATTAAAAAGCCAATGGACAATAACTTAATGCCATGCTTTTCGATAGGTACCATCATTTCTTTGCCATCTACATTCCTCATCAAGGGTGTTTCATTTATCCCAAACATGGTTGGAATAGAAGGGCCATAAATATCAGCATCCAATAAACCCACTTTAGCACCTTGTAATGATAAGGCCATAGCCAAATTGCTAGCCAAAGTAGATTTGCCAACACCACCTTTTCCACTAGCCACAGCTATCATGTTTTTTACACCTGGCAATATCAATTTATCTTGGCGGTTGCTATTCACATTGGCCGTCATCTCTACGGTAACAATGGCATCAGCCGATACCAAAGTATGAATAGCCTCAATACAATCTTTTTCTATTTTCTCTTTAAGTGGGCAAGCTGGGGTGGTTAATACCACTTGAAACTTCACATGATTGCCTTCTATCTCAATATCTTTAATCATATTGAGGCTTACTAAGTCTTTATGCAAATCGGGTTCTTGAACCGTAGATAAAGCCTTCAATATCAATTCGGATGTCATCGTCATAATTTTTGAAACAAATCTAAGGCTGAAATTGGTTTTACAAAAACTATATTATTTCAGGTTTGGGGGTGATGGAGTTCATTCAGATTAGTCATTTTACATTATATCAAGAATATTAGCTCTGTTCTTATGGGAGGCAGGAAAACTTTAGTTCTTTGCTTACATCCATTAAAGGAATACATTTGTTAGGATGAAGGCTTTATGTTATCAATTTATGCTAAATAGGGTTGATTGGTATCATAATGTAAAACAAATTATTCAAGGTTATTGTCCGCACCCTTCCTCTCATATATCAAAATAGATTTAATTTGAAGGGACACAAACCAAGGACAATAAAGCCAGGCATAAAAAAATGGGCCCAGTCGTTAAATGAAGCTGCACCACCATTTCGCTTGCTCTTATATGTAAAGCTTTATCTTTAAAGATTAAATGAATCAAAACGAAAAAGTTGAAATGTTAAAAATGAAGTAATTTTAAACAATAGGAAAATGAAATATAAAATAATGTTTTTTGTTTTAATAAGTGGCTCAATAGCGAATGGACAAAGCATAAAAAGAAGAGCGTTGTTCCTTGGAAATAGTTACACAAGTGTAAATAATTTACCTCAAATGGTCGCTGATATTGCAGCTTCAGTAGATGACACTTTACTATTTGACAGTAGCACACCAGGAGGATATACACTGCAAGGACATTCAAGCAACGCCACTTCACTTTCAAAAATAGCTTCAGGTAATTGGGATTATGTCGTTTTGCAAGAGCAAAGTCAATACCCTTCATTCCCGATAAGCCAAGTTGAGACTGAGGTATTTCCTTTTGCTCATTTTTTGGATAGCCTTATCAACGCTAAAAACTCTTGCGTTGAAACTGTGTTTTACCTGACCTGGGGGAGAAAAAATGGTGATGCCTCTAATTGTGCTTCATGGCCGCCTGTCTGCACCTACTCGGGAATGGACAGTCTTTTAAATATGAGATACAGAATGATGGCGGATAGTAATAAGGCCATTCTATCTCCTGTAGGGGCAGTTTGGAAATATATCAGACAAAACTTTCCGTCAATTGAATTGTATCAATCCGATGAGAGTCATCCTTCTATTGCGGGAACTTATGCTTCTGCTTGTAGTTTCTATGCAACATTGTTTAGAAAAGATCCAACAGCAATTACTTTCAACTCCACACTTTCAGCTAAAGATGCAGCAGACATTAGAATTGCATCTAAATTAGTAGTCTATGACAGTTTGAAAAATTGGCATATTGGAGAGTATGACCCAGTGGCAAATTTCACATATTCTATTTCAAATGGCAATCAAGTCGACTTTACTAACAGTTCTCTCAATGCAACAAATTTCAATTGGAACTTTGGAGATGGTGGGACATCTATTAGCAATAATCCAACACATACATATCTAATTAAAGGAACTTACAAAGTGCAACTTATTTCAAATAAATGTGACATTTTCGATACCACATTTCAAACTATTAAAATTACAATGCCTGTTGGAGTAGATGAAACTACGCTAACAAATGATTTAAATATTTACCCAAATCCGGTATCAACAATTCTTAGTTTACAATGCAGTTTATCAAATAAAACTACCTATAAAATATTAGGTGTTGTCGGACAAGAAATACAATCAGGAATTATCAATAATATTGAAAAACAAATTAATGTTTCGTTACTTTCAGAAGGCATTTATTTATTGCAATTGTACGAGAATAATGAAGCACTTGGACAACAAAAATTTGTAAAAATCACTAAATAGCAAATGCCTGCTGATTTAAATGTTAGAATTGTCCATCTCAAGTAATAGTTAAAAAGGATTTAAATCAATCATTTGTTTGTTTCTATTATTTGTACCGAACTCACACATCGAAACACAAAAAGCCAAGCATGAAATCATGCTTGGCTTTGCTTTTATTTTAAAGGATTAATAAATTTTTGCTGTGTTTCTATAACCTGTTCCAACATTGTACCATTCTGTAAATTGAGTTCCACCTGAAGTAACCCAAGATGCAAATTTTAAATGTGCTGTTGTAATATCTGCTCTTTCAATTGGGTAATTGAAAACCACTGGTACATCTATGGCCCAAGGTAAATTATTTCCTTTTGACATATACGTATTTGGTATGCCTGTAGTATTATCATTTGACGATCCAAACAAAGCAGTATTAGCTAATGATGTTGGCGCCTTGCGAGG
>RGVD01000216.1 GCA_010027395.1 Bacteroidota bacterium | reverse complement strand
AGTTTTATGAAAGTTGCCATAGATATTTCTCTATATATGCATAAGTTTAAGGCGGTGTGTGGTGATAGATGGCTATCTGCGTTTATCAATCTTATATCAAGTCTCAGACGTAATGAAATACATTGCGTATTCATTTTTGATGGTTGTGCTCCTCCTGAAAAGTTAGGAGAACAAGCCAAGAGACGAGATACTAGAGAAAAGATGGACCAGAATCTTTTTGAAATAGAAGAGGCTTTTTCAGATTACAATAAAACAGGTGTGATTGCGAAATGTCTTTCTGATCTTTATGAGCGTAGTCGTTCTCCAAAAAGACTACTTGGGAAACGCACAGATGGAATAGATATGAAATGGATCGAAAAAAAGATAGAACAAAAACGTAGTCAATTGTATAGTGTTACAACAGAAGATTTTGAACATGCAAAAGAACTTTTTCGTATTCTTGAAGTACCTTATTACACAGCTCCTGGAGAGGCTGAAAAGATGTGTTCGGCCATGTGTATAGGAGGATTTGTTTCTGCTGTATTGTCTGAAGACACAGATGTCATGGCTTATGGCGCACCTGTATTTCTTACAAAAATTGATACAGGAACGGATACATGTGTCAGAATTACATACTCTAAAGTACTTGAATCTCTTAGTTTGAATAAGGCACAATTTCTAGATTTATGTATAATGTGTGGAACTGATTACAATCCTAATATTCCAAGAATAGGAAGCAAATCTGCTTACAAACGTCTTATTCAACACGGTAGTATTGAACAAATAGCATCTGACACAGCACTTGATACTTCTGTACTAAATCACGTAAGAGTAAGAGAATTATTTTCTGAATTTGAAATAGAAAAAGAAAAAGCTGCATTGTTCAAAATTCCATTTTGTGGTACACCAGATTTTCAGTCTTTAGAAAAATTTGTTGCTGTTCACAAGATTCACATAAATATTGAAAAACTTAGAAAAGATTTTACTCATAACATTGTTGTTTTTGAAGATTCAGATGATGAATGATTTATACAAAATATCGTGATAGTTTAGTATCTAAATTCATACAAAAAGTATGAATTTAAGAATTACATTCCAAAACTACTTTCTTCAATTGCATTTGGTATCCTATTGTATTTGATATAAAAATCACCATTTTCATCTTTTAATCTAGCCCAACCGGATGGTAATGGTGTTTTTCCATCTTTATAAGTGTAATAAGGCAAATACGACTTTTTAGTATTTTCATCTTGGAAATATTTTACTCCAAAAGATCTAATAATTTTTAGAGTTAATTTTTCTAACATTATAGAACTTTAATTATATAAACATATAAATTTTTAAGTTCACAAAAATAATAGGCTTTTGTAATAAAATGTCTCGAGTAAGATCAAAATATTATAAATTTTCAAATGACTTAAATAGTAACAGAATCTTAGAGAAAAATAAGATACCAGAGAATGAGTCACAAAACAAAGAAACCAATAAGTTAGATATGAAATGGAATACAATTCAATACGCAAATTCAGGCAATCCACAAGTCTGGGGGCCCGCTTTTTGGTTTACTTTACACAATGGTGCAGTTAGATATCCTATTAAGGCATCATCTATTTGCGCAGAACGCATGAAAGGATTTATTCTTGGGATGCCTGTTATGATACCGTGTGAAAAATGTCAGGATCATGCAACATCTCATATTGAACAAAACTATCACAGACTAGATGAAATTGTAAGTGGAAGAGAACAATTATTTAATTTCTTTGTTTCATTTCATAATTATGTTAATAGACGATATGACAAACCGGAAATGAGTAACGAGGATGCATATGCTCTTTATACAGGAGAAGCAAATGTAACAAAACTCGAATACTCTGCTAAATAATACGCTTACATATATTTTATCTTTGAAAAGAGCAAACTTCATACTTTTGGGTATGAAGTTTTATTCTTATTCTTAATTCATTTTTGTTGACTAAATAATCATGGTTTTGTTCCTAATAGAGTTTGTGGAGGTGCCCCAAACATACTTGACAAATTAGTACCAAATGTAGATGGTTGTGTACCAAATGTAGATGTTTGTTTAGTACCAAACATAGATGTTTGTTGAGAACCAAACATAGATGGTTGAGTACCAAATGTAGATGGTTGAGAACCAAATGTAGATGGTTGAGAACCAAATGTAGATGGTTGTTGAGAACCAAATGTAGATGGTTGAGTACCAAATGTAGATGGTTGAGAACCAAAGGTTGAAGGTTGTTGAGTACCAAATGTAGATGGTTGAGAACCAAATGTAGATGGTTGAGAACCAAAGGTAGATGGTTGAGAACCAAAGGTTGAAGGTTGTTGAGTACCAAAGGTTGAAGGTTGTTGAGAACCAAATGTAGATTGTTGAGAACCAAATGTAGATGGTTGAGAACCAAATGTAGATGGTTGAGAACCAAATGTAGATGGTTGAGAACCAAATGTAGATGGTTGTTGAGTACCAAAGGTAGATGGTTGAGTACCAAATGTAGATGGTTGTTGAGTACCAAAGGTAGATGGTTGTTGAGTACCAAAGGTAGATGGTTGAGAACCAAAGGTTGAAGGTTGTTGAGTACCAAAGGTAGGCGAAGGTGCCCACGTAGATATTTGTGGCATAGGTTGTTGGTCTAAGCTAACAAATTTTTGTTCAGATAGTGTTTGGCATAATAGAATTAATTCTTCAGACTTGTAGTTCCCCTGATCATTAATTTTATCGACAAAATAAGATGGGATTTCTTCTACACCCAACCTCCCTCCTACTATCCCCCCTACTATCGCCGCAGTTGCAGAAGTATTGCCTCCAGACCTAATTGCCATGCATATAGATGAAAAGAAAAAGTCTGGAATGCATAGAAAACAATATATCGAAAAAAGAGAAGATTGTACAGCAGCTGATGAAATTGTTTCTCCGTTGTTTGACAATTTATCACCAAAACCTTTGGCTGATTCTGTAGTGATTACCTTAATTATCTGTCTATCAGCAGAAATACAAGCTGCCGTATATTCAAGTTTGGATTCTCTAATAATCTTTTTTCTCGCTTCTATCAAATCCGGAATACTTAAAATATATTTCTCTAATCTAGGCTCAATTGATATGATCGACGATACTAACTGCTTGCAAAAAATACGAGGATATTTGAAGATATTATATCTTGCATACGGCTTAACTTTATTTTCAATAGCAAGTCTTGTGGTTTCTGCTATTAATACGGAGCACGCCCTAACTTTTGGGCAATTGTGAGTTCCCACAGCTTGCATATCAGATACTGACCAACAGAGATCTTTTCTATGCATATATAAGGCTCCCAGAGGTACTGATCTGGTTACAGAACCATTTCCTTCTCCTTTTCCTGCTTCTTGCCATGAAACACCATTTGACATATTCTGAATTGGTTGTATATCACTGTGACTCACTACAGGCGACTTAACCGTGCTGTTTCTATCCCATGAAATTAAACCGGCGAGACCATACAAAGAAATCATCTTTTTTCTAAAACACTCGACGTTTAACTTTCCGTTCTCGATTGACATTAGCAATTCTCTCGCACACTGAGCATCTTCTGTGTATTGACCATAAACAAATGCGATATCATTTTCATTACCTTCGATCTTACAATAGCGTGGATTGCCATTTTGCCCAAGATTTTTGTTCAAACCATATATGTGTAGTATCTTTTGAATTGCTAAATTAACATAATCACAACACGTTGCTGAATTCTGACCTTCTACCAAGAAGCCAATCGAGTTACCAACCGCATTTCCGATTATAGAACCAGATATATGCTCGGCCTTTCTTTCGTACTTGCTTCTGAAAAAAGGGTTCGTATTTTCATATGCTTCAAACTTCTTTGCGTTATCAGAAAAGAATGTTGACAAAAAAGAAGAGAACTCTGCAAATTTTTCACAATATATACTTTCATAGTTTTCTTCAATTGGATTCTTATCAAAACTTTCCTCAATAGCATTCCTAGTGATAATTAGCTTGATTGGGTCGAGATCCACTTTATCAGAAAGAATAATGCGAAAAACATCCATTGCATAATTTCTGACATAGTTAGAGTAAGGTTTGTGAAGAAATGGAAGCATATAGATGATTTTGTGAATTATCTTTTCACCTAACCATTCTTCTGTGTATGTTTTATTTGAGAAAATAACTTTTAACAACACGAGGTTAACTAGTACATCACCATCCGTTTTTTCTGTACAATATTCTACATACATATCAGATTCGTAGCGCAGAGCGATGTCTCTGTTTGCAA
>RGVD01000215.1 GCA_010027395.1 Bacteroidota bacterium | reverse complement strand
TAAGCTAAAGTTCATACTAGGATTAGATGAAAATTTCATATACTCTAAATTTGGAAACAGATCCAAAAATGTTTACGCTAAATCCATAAAAAGAGTGGTTCCGAGAAACAGATTTGCTATGGTAGAAAATCTAACTTCGATAGACCCTAAAATGTTCAAAGTTCCGGAGGACAAATATTATGGGGTAAACTTTACAAAAATACCAAAGGGATATCTTGAATTTAGATATTTAGGAAATAGAGATTACCAGAAAAAAAGTAAAGATATTAGGGAAATAATAGATTATGTACTGCTATATCTTTATGATTTACTTAGTCACAGAATATCGGGTTATTCAAAAGATGATCTTGCTAAGCTACAAAGCATGATGAATCAATACACTAAGGTCGTTAGATCTTTTAGTGATCCTGAGTTCTTTTTTAGAAATTTCCCAGATTTCCATGTATTTGTAGACCTTAAAGGATGGGACGAGAACATAAAAACGTATTGGTCAGTTATTAGAGATAAGATTTTCCATGTTTCTAATCTTTTCAAGAATAACATTACGCGTTGAGATTGATTTTTCTATCTCGTCTGGCTTTAATTCTTTGATTTCTTCTTCAATCGCTTGTTTTTTCTTGTTTGAGATTTTTACAAGTTCATTTTTATCTTCCAAGTCTGCTTTTTTGCTAAAAGCATCAGTCAAGAACTTGCAAGATGGGAAACCATCGCCACATGGCACTTCATCAAGGATTTTAATATCTTTTTGATCACGTAGAATATCCTTCTCTACGTCCGTGATTTCTCTTAAAACCTTTTCAAGTTGTTTATTTTTATCTGATAAGGTTTGTTTTTTATTGTTTAATTCATCTATTTTGATTTCATCAATTACTTTTCTTGCATTTTCTAATGCTTTTTCTTTTTCTTCAATAAATTTATAATTTGTACCAATTGTTGTTTGCCAACCAAGAATATCATCTTCTATTTTTTTAAGAGAAAGTTTTACTCCATCTACATCAATAACTTCTATTTTTGGAAATGAAGCAATTTCAACATTAATGTTGTTAATATTGTCTGCAAATTGTTTTATTTCTTCTTTTACTTCTTCACACTCAATAGACTGCAGTTCTGCTTTTTTCTTTGCCTCTGAGCCTTTGATAAGGGTTTCAGCGATTTCTTTATCGTAATCTTTGCTTTCAAGACGCTTTAAAGCTGCCTTGAGTTCTGTGGCGTCATTGTTTGATAGTTTATATTTCTTTGCAAAGAGTTCAAGATCAAGAAACTTTCCAAGAATTTCTTTACGACGAGTTGAACCTTCGTTGATAAAATCAAGCGAACCCATTTGTGAAGCCATAGAAGTAAAAAGAAAATCTTCTAATGTTCCAAATAGTTTGCGAATATTCTTGTCTGTTTCATTGCGGTCAAGACCATTTAGATTGCCTTTTTCATAGGTAATACAATCTTCTTGTTCGCTTGCATCGCACACACTAAAAGATACATCTGTTTTTGCTTCAAGTGTTTCTTCGCCGGCAAGTTTCTTTAAATACTTTTCAGCAGTTCTTTCAACTATGTAAAGCTTATCATCAACAGAAATTTGAACTTCTGCTTTTGCATTTTGCTGATTTTGATTAATGATATTTACATTCTTACGAACATTTTTACTTGTTGAATTTTGAATTCCCCAAATCAAACTATCAATAATGCTGGATTTACCTGAGAAGTTTTTACCAAAAACTCCTACAACACCTTGAAGTTTTTCAAAATCTATTTTATTAGCAGTTCCATAATTGAATAGATTATCCCATTTAAGTGATTTCAAGGACCAACGAATATTACGAGAAACTTCTTCATTTTCTTCTGCAATTGTATTATATTTTTTATTTATTTCAAATACTTTTTGTAAAACTTCTTCTGACGGGCTGAAGTCTTTTAAATATTCACGAAGTAGTTTTTCTTGTGTTTGCAGATTACGCAAATCATCTGTATCAATCTTTTTAATTGTATCACTGATATCAATACGATCAGTTGCCTTATTTAAAAAGGTAACGCTTTCTGGAATATATTTTACCTTAATAACATCAATTGATTTGCGAATATCGCTTACAGAAATGTTGTGTTCACAAATAACACGAATGCGAGCATCTGGTTTGATGTTAATTGTTTCGTCAAACTTGCCACTTTCATCAAGCTTAATTGTAATAAATGGACGAGGATGTGGAATTACAATATGACGAACATCAAAATTATTCTTATCTTGAATTTCCCAAATTAGGAAACCTTTATCGTCAGTTTCCCCATGGTTTTGGGAAATTGTTGAACCCGGATAACGAACACGTCCTTCTGTATCAACAATTTGATTTGTCTTATGTATGTCGCCTAAAAAAGCATAATCATGGCCTTCAAAAATTGAAAGCTCATGATCTGAATGTTCTAGTGTATAACCAATATCGGTTGATACACCAGCAATTGCTCCGTGATAAAGAGCAATATTGATGCGATTTGGGTCTGATGGTTTGACCCATTTATCTTCGTCAATTAGTGAAAGAACGTTAAAAGCAAGTTTATCGCTAATAACTCGTTCACCTGAATATTTCCAAAGCGTTAGATTTGGATGATTAAGTGCGGCAACGATAGGAGAAATACTATCTTGACGAGTATCGTTCTTTAAATTTGTATCATGATTGCCAAGAATAACATATGTTGGTGAAATGTCCGCAAGTTCTTTTAAGAACCAAGAACACATCTCAACAAATTCTGGTGAAATTTGATTTTTTGTATGAGCAATATCACCACAATGGATAATATAATCGGGCTTTTCTTCTCGTAGAATTGAAAAGATTTTTTTAAAAACTTCACGATATTCTTCGTGATATTTTAGGTTTCTGATATGTGTGTCAGCCAGATGTGCGAGTTTAATCATATGATTCCTTGTAATTGATACTTAAATAAACTTTCTGCATTCATCGGTAATGCAGAATTTTTTCTTTCTACAAATTCTTGCTTAGTCATGCTGCCAACATCTTGGAAACCACGAACATCTATTTTATAGAGTTCAATTCCATATTGCAACATATCTCTAATCAAGTATTTCGCTTTTTTCTCCGCATCCGGATCAAGCGCAATGTAAATCGGCGTGTCATGTTTCGCAACTTCCTGAAATAAACGGCTTGTTTCGGGTAAAGTTGAACCGAGAAGGGGTATAGCATTACCCGCGACAATAGCATCAAATACGCCTTCTGTCAAGACCAAATCACTATCCCAATCAACATATAATTCATTAAAGATAATAGAATTCTTATGTAATGGTGGATTTTTATATTTCATCCAGTCATCACGATAAGAACGACCAATAAAATAATTTATTTTTCCATCAAGATTGAAACTGGGAACAATAATTCGCCCACCATATTCACCATCTGGACAATAACCAATCTTCCATTTTAAAATATCTTGTTTACTAATTCCTCGCTCATGCAAATAACGAAGAGGAATATTTGACAATGGATTATGTTTTCCGGTTAAGGAAATAAATTCTTTAGGGAGATTAAGTAGCGTTTCATTTGCTTCTTGTTCTCCAAATAAAGTATCTGCAAAAGAAGTGGAAGACAAATCAATTTTGTCATCATACCTACTCCACTCTTGTTTGTGTTTATGCGAGCCATAACGCTTTACCAGCCTTGTTAAGTTAGTTCCCGTAAAGTTGCATACCCAACATTTAAAAACGTTTTTACGAAGATTACAGGAGAGCTTTGGTTTATGATGTTTACATTTTGGGCAATAAAAAAGTAACTCCCCGCCAGAACGGAGAGGAGTATTTAGGATTTCTATAAGGATCTGTTCTTTGTTGGAGTCTGACATCAAACCGAACCATAGCACGGCAAAATCGCGCAGTCAAACGCGGTGATAAAAAATATCCCCCTATATTTCAAGGGGGATACCAAAATTATTATTTTATTATATCAGGATTGAAGCAGAACTTCGTTCCAGCTACCAGTACCATTTAGAGCATGGAAACCAACAGCTTCTGTAACTACTATTTGCTTGTTCAAATTACTAACATGAGCTGGCGAGCCGGTTGATGCAGAAGAACCGGCAGCAGTACCAACTGCTATTGAATAAATCTTTTCATTTGGTGTTGCAGAAGAAGTTATTGTAACCAATGGGTTGGTCATTAAGCCCATCTTCATTCTTGGTAATGCTGGATAAACACCTGGATCGTTACCAAAATACATCAAATATTTTGTATTAGCAGAAACTGAACCAGTATATATTGAATAACTTA
>RGVD01000214.1 GCA_010027395.1 Bacteroidota bacterium | reverse complement strand
ATTGTGATTATCACCATCTCTTTCAATTTTGAACATTTGTGCTACATTTTTCAAACTCATAGCCTTAGGTCTATTAATGCCATTGCGGTCGAATATTTTGTAGAAAACAAAAGTTACGGTCAATAAATCAATCAATTTTGATGAAAATGGCCATGGTATATTCAGTTCATTATATTTGAATTTTAGAAAGTTAATATCGTTTATTACACTTTGGCCGCATAGCATAACATCATAAATGTTTTCATTTTGTTTCCTTTTTAAATTTTTTCTTATCCAATTCTCAAAATCTTCAAACACATCATAAGCAGAAGGTGCGTCTTCTAGGTCAGATAATGAAATACCATGAATTTCTTCAGAATATGTAGATATAGTTTCTGGATTATCGGGGTACAAGAGACTTTCAAATTCTGAAACCTTATTCCATTGTTCATCAACTAATACTGCACCTATTTGTATTATATCATGATAATCCGATTCGGTACCTGTCATTTCCAAGTCAAAAATTAAGTATGGCATATTGTGAATATTAAATTACCGCTAACTTACTTATTATCGAACAAAAAGTTCGGCAAGCAATCCATTTTGGCAAGATTGGTGAACCTTTGTTCGTGTTATTTTTCAAATATATTTTATTGCATTGCATATACAAACCACTAAGATAAAATAAATTAGGAAGGCAGGCCTAGCTTTGTTTTTTTTGGTAATAAACATAAAAATCCTCCCTCCTTAGCGCAGCATGCTCTGCCATGCATGGTATTTGTTCTGAACCCGGTGCAGGAGCTCTGCCACATGAGATATTCGCTCCTGACTTGGTGCGGAGCATTATTTTTTATATTCGTTACAGTGCTATCTGGAATTACTTTCCCTAGTAACACTCGACCTTACTAAAAATTTGCTATTGATTGCAATAAAAGATATCATTGTTAAAATATCATTTTCATATGAGTAAATACATTTTAATAAGTATTCTTTTTATTACAGGTTACTTTAAAATTATAGCACAAGTAAAAAATTTTTCCATTTCTCCCCTACCCATCATCACTGCCGACCCTTATATTGGTGTGGGTTTTGGTGCATTGGGCAATGCTACTTTTTTAATGGGTGATTCGTCTAACACCAGGTATTCAAACATGATGCTGTATGGCATTTACACAACCAAAGGGCAATTGGGATTTCAGTTTAATCACCAGGTTTTTACCAAAGAAGAAAAGTGGATGATTCAAGGAAAACTGCAATACTTAGATTGGCCCGAAAACACCTATCAACTTGGGGGTAATGTGATTGGAGATACCCCTTATAAAGAAAAGATAAGCTATAAAGCCATTGAGTTTGAAGAGCGTGTGATGAAGCGAATTGGTAAGAAAAATTTTATTGGCTTACAATATCGATTGTATAGCTGCTGGGGTTTAGAATCGGATGTTAAAGGTAATTCAAGCTTCTTTTACAATAAGGCTATTGGCAATAAATCTTTCGTTGCTTCAGGTATTGGTGTGCACTTCATACATGATAGCAGAGACAATGTGCAGAATGCCTTTTCAGGTAAATATCTTGAAGTAGCATTGAATCCTTTTCTTAGTTTCTTGGGAAGCACACAAGAATGGTTGAATTTCAGAATAGATGGACGAATCTATAAAAACTTTTCTACCACTAAGCAGAAAGTATTGGCCACTCGCTTGGTGTTTGAACTAGCAGCAGGCACCATTCCTTATATGATTATGCCACAGTTTGGCAGGTATTATTCAACTAGAGGATTTGTGCAAGGTCGCTATAGAGGCAATACTTTTGCAAGCTTAGAATCAGAATATCGAACACAGCTTTGGAGATTTATTGGTGGCGTGGCCTTTGCCAATATCAACACCGTGAGTGAACCAAAGATAAAAATGAGAACATAAAAAAGTGGCTCATGCAAAGTGATAGCAATCTTATCACCAAAGAGTTTTATTTCCTTAATCCCGATTCGCAGCAATACTATATTTCTAGGGCCAACGGTATTGTTATTGGTGGTGGAGAAGACATCAATCCAAGCCTTTACCAACAGGCTGAATCCATTGTAGATTGTGGTAAAATTGATAATTACCGTGATAGTATAGAGTATGTTTTAATCAAATATGCCATTAACAATAAGAAAGCTATCATGGGTATTTGTCGAGGTCAACAGATATTGAATGTGGCAAGCGGAGGCAGTCTAATTGTAGATATTCCTAAAGCCATAAAAACAAATATCAAGCACTCGCAGGCAGGAGTAGATTCTGTGCATTGGGTACATATCAAATCAGGTTCATGGCTACAAAAGACTATGCATTTGGATAGTTTAGTGGTAAATAGTGTGCATCATCAAGCGGTAAAAAAAATATCTGACAAATTTAAAGTAACAGCCCTTAGCCCGGATGGTGTGATAGAAGCCATTGAATGGAAAGACACTACTCATCCCTTTGCTGCTGGGGTGCAATGGCATCCAGAACGCTTGTACAATGACGCATCAAAGCGATTAAGTCAATCGTTTGTTTTGAAATTAAAAGGGAGGTAGTTTTTTTCTGCAATTAAGTTATCAGAAATCATTTGCTTTCTTTGCTTTCGCAAGTGTTAAGCGAAGTGTCACTTGTGAAGGTAGATAATAAAAGTTTGTAACTTTTAATAACTCCTCAAAGCTCAGAATTTCTTCCTAAAGTATCATACTGTTTTATTCGACTGGAACCTTTTATTCTATGCTTTCTCAAGTGTTAAGCGAAGCGTCACTTGTGAAGGTAAATAATAAAAGTTTGTAACTTTTTATTAATCTATAATACTCAGAATTTCTTCCTAAAGTATCATACTATTTTTATTCGACTGGAACCTTTTATTCAATAAAATCTAACCTCAACCCATCCAACTCTTTCAAATAATCGTATTGCAAGTCTTCATGTAGACTAGTCATGGCCTTTACAATTTTCTTTATTTGCGCAGCATAAATATTATACAAGGCAGTGCTTTCAGCTAATGGTATATTCTTATCTCGGCATTTGCCACAAAAATACAATAGCAATTCCACCTCGGTCTGTTTGATACCCGAATACTTTACCTGTTTATTGATATGCCTTAGAATTTTACGAAGGGTTTTCTTTATATAATATGGATGCCCCACATTGATTTCATCAAACCACACGTCCACATCTTGTTTAATTTGTTTTATGTATTGCGCCTCGTTATGGGCTTCAAATAGCAAATAGCTAAAGAGTTCTTTGTTATCTTTTTTATATTTAGCCAAACGCATACACAACTGCAAAACTTGCTCTGGGGCAAGGCTTTGTAGCTCTTTTTTAATTTCATTAACTGTGGCCGATTTCATTTTATACAAACAAAGCGAAAATGTTTCTTAAATTTTATCAGCCATTGCATATTTATTGCACAACATACTTACTTTTGTCTTAATGGATTTAAAAGCCAAAATACAAGACCTTGCGAAACAAATTTATCCTGAGCTAGTTGAAACACGCAGACATCTGCATGCTCACCCTGAGTTATCGTTTCAGGAATTTGAAACCAGCGCTTTTGTAAAAAAGCAATTGGAATTAATAGGCGTTGATAGCATTGAAGCCAAAGCCAATACAGGCTGGGTAGCCATGATCAAAGGTCGAAACCCCGATAAAAAGGTGATAGCCCTGCGTGCAGATATAGATGCCTTGCCCATTGAAGAGAAAAATGAGGTAAGCTACAAATCAATTAACACGGGTGTGATGCATGCTTGCGGGCATGATGTGCATACCACCAGTCTTTTGGGGGTAGCTAAAATATTATGCAATTTGAGAAATGAATTTGAGGGTAGCGTAAAATTGTTATTTCAACCGGGTGAAGAGAAGTTACCAGGCGGTGCTTCTATCATGATAAAAGAAGGAGCTCTTGCTAATCCAACTCCTACTAGCATTTTGGGTCAACATGTAATGCCTTTGATACCTGTTGGTAAAATTGGTTTTAGAAGCGGTCTTTACATGGCAAGTACAGATGAGTTATATGTGAAGGTGATTGGCAAAGGTGGTCATGGAGCCATGCCTCATTTAAATGTAGATACTGTATTAATCGCCTCTCATATTATTGTCGCATTGCAGCAAATTGTAAGCAGAGTGGCCAATCCCATCATTCCATCCGTATTATCATTTGGAAAAGTTATTGCCAATGGTGCCACGAATGTAATACCAAACGAAGTGTTTTTAGAAGGCACTTTTAGAACATTGGATGAGAAATGGAGAACTGAAGCGCATGAAAAAATGAAAAAATTAGCCGAGCAATTGGCCGAAAGTATGGGTGGC
>RGVD01000213.1 GCA_010027395.1 Bacteroidota bacterium | reverse complement strand
TCAAAAACTCCCAAGCAGTTTGAAAATGACTTAGACCATCTTTTGAAACATCTTAAGCCTATAAGCTTAGATACATTATATGATTGTGTGCTTAATAAAAAAGCCATACCTGAAAATTCTTTTATTATCACCTTTGATGACGGTTTGAGACAAGTATATGAGAACGCCATGCCCATACTTCTTCGCAAGGGAGTACCTGCAGTTTTCTTTATTAATACATCTGTTATCGACAACCAAGATTTACTTTTCAGGTATAAAAGTAGTTTGATTGTTGAGCAAGTTTTAAGTTATCAAAGAATGGGCAAATCTTTGGATAAAGTCATAGCTGTTTTGAAGGAAAGTAATGCTGCGGTTGATGGCAATATTATTTCTGCTGTAATGAAAATTAGCTATAAGCAAAGCCATGTTTTAAACAGTCTAGCTTCTGTTTTAGATTTGTCATGGAAGGATTATTTGGCGACTGAAAGACCTTACATGACAAGTGCGCAATTGCAAGATTTAAAAGCTAAAGGATTTTACTTGGGTGGTCACACTGTCCATCATCCTGAATTATGGAAACTAAGCAACGAGGAGGCTGTTTCAGAAACATATGAATCCGCAAAGTTTATGAAAGATAATTATGGTTTTCCATTTAGTAGTTTTGCTTTTCCTTTCACCGATGTGCAAATAAAAAACGAGTTTTTCGAAGGAGTGAAACATGCAGGTGGAATAGATTTGATGTTTGGCTCGCAAAAACTTAAAAAAGATGCACAAGCCAATACGCTTCAGAGGTTTGATGGGGACAATAGCTTGATAGAAATGGATGTTTATATCAAAGCATTATTGACTTTTCAATGGGTGAACAAACTCAGAGGCAAAACAATTTTTACAAGATCATAATCACAAATTCAGCTAACAAATTTATTATTACAACATGAAAAGAACGATCTTATATTCTTCGCTTTTCTTGATCCTGTTATCACTTCTAACGGCCTGTAAAAGTGGCTCAGGAAATAACTCGGACAGAAAGCATGCTTTCTATTTTTGGACAGGTAATTTTATTTTCAATACAACCGACTCTTTGAATTTAGCTAAAACTGAAACGAAGAAAATTTATGTCAAGCTATTTGAAGTAGTGCTTGAAAACGATAAACCTCAACCTTCTTCAGCTGTTTATTTCAATGACCCAGTGCCAAGTTATCTCGACATGGTGCCCACGGTTTTTATTACTAATGAAACTTTCAAAGGTATCGACAGCACAGGTATTGATACACTTAGTCAAAATGTTTTTTTGAGATTGAAATTGCAATTAACAGGTATGAAATTATGGAACAAAACAGAAGAGATCCAATTTGATTGTGATTGGAGTGAATCGACAAGAGATAAATACTTCTATTTTCTTCAATTGATGAAAAATAAGATGAATACAATTAACCTATCCTGTACCATTAGATTGTATCAATATAAATACTATAAGAAAGCGGGCGTTCCTCCTGTTGACAAGGGTTTGCTGATGTGTTATAATGTGAATGATTTAAGAAACCCTAATAACGAAAATTCAATTTTTAACAAAAAAGATGTGATGAGTTATGTGAAAGATGTTTCATATCCGTTGAATTTTGATTTGGCATTGCCGGTGTTCAGTTGGGCTGTTAGGTTTAGAGAAGGTTATTTTGAAGGCTTGATGAACCAATTTACAAATGCGGATATCAAAGCAGATACATCCTTTGTGAACATCGATAAAGAGAATACTTATAAGTGCTTGTATGATGGGTATTACAAAGATTTTTATATTCAAAAAGATGAGGTAATCAAAATCGAAGAACCCAATATTGATGATGTGATAGAGGTGAAGAACTACCTTGCGAAAACCAATCCTGATAAGATGAGAGACATTACCTTGTTTAGTTATAGCCAACAAACCATTGATAAATTAAGTCATGAAAAGTTACTTCAAATATACCATACTGATAAGTAGTATTTTATTACTTCTTTTTAGCAAAAAAATTGTTACTGCATGTGCCGACTTTTATGATTATTGGAATGAAAACACCTTAGGTATTTTTCAACCTAATGCAGTAAACAACAATGAGAAAAATGAACTCTATTATTTGACTTCTAATTTTTTAAATACCGATATCAATAAAAACAATGATGGAAGAGAGCTTAAAGTGGCTTTTAACCAAAGCGTTGAGGACTGGTATTTGCATTTGAATAAGGCTGTTCAACGCGATGCCATTGCAAAGTTTTTAGATGAGTCAAAGTCATTACCTATTGATTTTGATTTGAAGATTGATAACACGAATTTTATTGCGAGTTATTATGCTTCAGAACCTCTAATTCAATACTTGCTTAAGCAAAAAATGGAGGATGAACTTAACTATTTAATCATAGCCAAATGCACTGAAGCACCCGAAAAGAAAGAGGAAAATCCTTGGACAAGTTTCTATTACGATTATTATAATTTAAATGAATCAACAGGTGCTAAGATAGATTCGGTGCAGCTTGTTAATGCCATTGGCAAAGCATTGAAAAGTACTAAAGATGAATTCTTCATTCAACGATATGCTTTTCAATTGATGCGCTATTATAGATACAATGGCGGCTACACAAATACCATTGATTTATACAATCAGTATTTTGCTAACAAGCCCGATTGCTATTTAAGGAATTGGGCAATGAACTACTATTCTGATGCGCTTGTGGCTACTGAAAAATATGCTGAGGCATCATACTATTCAAGTATTTTATTTGATAAAGCTACAGAGAAAAATAAAAGAGCATTCAGCAAATTTTCAGGTTACGAAAAACTAGAGGATGTGTTACAATATTGTATCAACGATCACGAACGTGCTATGGTTCATGTGATATCAGCCTTTAAGGCTTATCGACCAAGTGTATCTGTCTTGCATAACATATATAAACTTGATCCTGAAAATAGCTATTTACAAGATTTGATAGTAAGAGAAATCAATAAGCTAGATGGTGATTTGGTGTCAGAGCAAAACAATTATTTTTCTTATGAATACGGTGATAAGACAGCTAAAGAGAATGGTGGCAATGCTTTGATGGATTTTGTGAAAAGTTTGTATGATAAGAATGATGCACAAAAGCCTTTTTATACACTTTGTATGGCTCACTTGTCTTTGCTTTCTAAAAACTATGATTTAACAAAAAGCTATTTGCAAGAGATTAAAGACAGCAAAGAACTCAACCAAACGCAGCAATTACAATGGCTTATTACCCAAACTTTATTGATGAGTCAAAATGAAGATTTGCGCTCAGATAATGGTAAAAATGCTTTAGCAGAATGGTTAAGCAAATTGATTGAGCAAAAGAACAACATTTACAATAGCGGACGCACCATGGATGTCATGTTTGCCGTTATAGCCAATAAGTTTATTTCGCAGTTGGATAATGCTCATGCTTACTTATTCAGATTGCAATTTAGAGATGAGTGGGATGTAGAAAGATTCTTAAACGAAAGCATCAGACCCCAGGATATTGATACCATATTTGCATACTTAGAAAAGCCAAACAACCGTTTAGATGCTTTATTGAAAAGCTATGTAAGCGTTGACAAAGCTCTCTTAAACAAAGTGCAAGGCTCACTGTATATGCGCCAAAATAAACCTGAACTTGCTTTGCAGAGTTTTGCCAAATTAAACGAAACTAAAATCAATATGAATTTGGATGCTATGCAAACAGAGCCTGATGGTCCTTCCTTTTTACACCGATACACCTTATAGCAAAAAGGCCTTGCAATTCAGCCATTACGATTTTGTAAACAATATACTAAAGCTAAAAGCCAACCTTAAAAACAACAAAGGCGACAAGGCAAGTAATTACTATAAATTGGCTAGCTTATACATGGAAATGAGTTTTTATGGTAGGGCTTATAACATTTTGCAATACAATGGCAACTGGACCTGGTTTGAGTATGAAAATGTAGCCGAAGACAAACAAAGAGGTACCTTTGCCGACCATTATTATGGCTGCTTATGGGCATTGCCATACTACAGATTGGCTTTAAAACATAGCCAGAACAAAGAGTTATCTGCCAAGTGTACCTATGCTTTGTTCAGAGCCAACCGCCACTGGCAGCGCTATGCCAAAAGTACTTCTGAAAAAGACATAGACTACTTGTACCAATTGCATGACAAATACAAAAACACCGAATACTATAAGATTAAAGAATGTTGGGGTTTAAATGCCTATGTGGCTGAGCTAAGAAATCCGGGGGCTAAGAAGGAATAGCAACGTTCTGCGTGTAGGCGATGTTGCCTTGTGTTGCGCCTGCGGCAAGG
>RGVD01000212.1 GCA_010027395.1 Bacteroidota bacterium | reverse complement strand
ATGAATTCCATCCACCTAGACGATAAGAAAGTTTATTACCTGCTTTGCCTAAGGGAGAGTTGTAGCTATTGGATGAAGCCACAGTTTTAACCTTCAAAGGATTTTTGCCTCCTAATCGGGCATATACCCTCGAACTATAAATATCTAAAATAATGTCTGAAGGTACGCCAATATAACTGGTGTTTAGCGTTACCTACTTTAAATAGGTAGCCAATGAAATATTAGTTTTAAATAAACCATTTTCATCCGTAGCACCTATGGCAAGAACTTCTCCCCCGTTTTCTTTACTGTCAGTACTCAAGGTAACTTTAGTAAACTTAACAGGATCGTTGTTTGAACCCAAAATACTAATTTCAAAATTGGTTTCTTGCGTTGTTCGGTATTGAAAACCTGAAGGAACTTTAATCTCAGTTACATTAGATACATTAACAAGAGTGTTGTTTTTAGTATCATTTTCTTCTGTTAAATTTAGCTCCTTGCGACAAGAAACAATTAAAGCTAAGACGATGGCGAATGTGATAATATTTTTCATGATTCTGATTATAACTAAAATCAGGTATCCGAAATCTATACCAAGGAATTAAAAATATAACTATCAAGTATTTACAAAAATATTAAAGGGAAAATATTTCCCAAATATGACTCATTTTCCCATTTAAGAACAAATAAACTATTTTATGCCAATCTGCGACAATCTGGGAATTAAATGCAATATAACATTAATATAAAATTAAAAAGGCTTTAGCTATTTCCAACTAAAGCCCTATAAATAAAAGAAATAAATGATATTAATGACTACCCTTCAATTTTAATTTATCTTTAAACACCTTCTCAAGCTTCTCAACTTTAGGTGCAATTACAAATTGACAATAAGACTGCTCGCTATTTTGGTTGTAATAGTTCTGATGATAATCTTCAGCAGGATAATAATTACTTATTGCTAAAATTTCAGTAACTATAGGATTGCTGAAAGCACCACTTGCATTTAGCTCAGTCTTATATTTTTCAGCCAATTGCTTCTGTACATCATTGTAGTAGAATATAGAGGAACGATATTGTGTTCCAACATCATTGCCTTGACGATTTAAAGTGGTAGGATCATGGGTTTGCCAGAAAATAGAAAGCAAAGTTTCATAAGATATCTTTTTAGGATCGAAGGTTATTTTGCATACCTCCGCATGACCTGTAGTTCCCGTGCAAACTTCTTTATAGGTAGGATTCACAGCATGCCCTCCTGAATAGCCACTTTCAACTTTCACCACACCATCAAGGCGCTGAAACATGGCTTCTACACACCAAAAGCAGCCTGCACCAAAAAGGGCAGTATCTAATTCTTTGTTATTTACTTCGTTTATCATCTTAGTATTTGTTTGGGTTGTTTTGCTTTGATTATTTTTCTGTCCGCAGGCAGAAACAAATGTCAATAATAATATCGACAGATGTAATAGGTAAATTGTTTTTATATTTCTCATGTTTATACAAACGTAAAGAAAGTGGTATTGGTTTTATTTCGAGGCAAATTACTAATTTAAAGTCTATCCATGAAACAGGTAAAGAGATATTCTTTGGTTTTTTTATTTAAGATGAAGAAAAATTCACTTAAAATTTTTTACCATGAGTTAAGGAAATTATTTTCTTAAATAGCTTAGGAAAATGATTTAATAATTTTAAGCTCCATAATGTGGTTAATCTTTTACCAAATAAGTGTTGGAGGTAATAAGCAATTTTGATTCTATTGGAAAAATTTCGGTTCCATTCATTCGAATAATTATTAATCAATTCGTCTTTCGAAATTTCATCATTCAAAAACAAACAAACATGATTAGCTAATATTTTGGAAGAAAGCATTGCTATGCTCATTCCATTTCCGCACAAAGGTGCAATGGCTCCAGCTGAATCTCCTAGCATAATAATACCATGATTATAGGCTTGCTTTTTCTCAAAACTAATTTGACTAATTACAACTGGTTTTTCAAATAAAAACGTTGATTCAGTAAAATACTTTTTCAAATATGGATTTTGATACAAAATATTTTCTTCCATACGCTTAATATCATTTTGGTGTAATCGTAAGTTTTTGGTAGTGGTTAAATAACAAAGGCAAAAGGTTTCATTATCAACTTTTGAAACACCACAATAACCATTTTTAAAATTATGCAATTCGATAATATTAGCAGGTAAATCTGTTTTGATATGATATTTCACACCAATGTATTTCCCTTTTTCTGTAGCATTTTTTTGGGCAATAAATGGTGGATTTATTTTTCCAAAACTACCACAAACCAATTTTGCTTGATAGGTATTTGATTGAGTTGTGATGTTGTAAATATCATCTTGTAAGATTGCATCCAAAAATTTAGTACCAACCAAAACAGTAACACCTAACTCTTTCGCTTTATTGAACAATAAATCATCTAAGGAAAATCGGCTTATACCAAAACCACCCAAATCGAGAGGCGATTTAATGATAAATCCATTTTGGGCTGAAACATGAATGGTATCAATAATTGGTAAGGATAGTTGTTTCAAAGACAAACCCAAACTATTTAAAAAATCCCAACTTTCTAATGAAATGTATTCTCCACAAACCTTGTGAAATGGGTATTTATTTTTTTCAAACAAAATAACTTGATGTCCTTTTTGTGCCAACTGAATGGACAAAGATAGTCCTGCCAAACCACCACCTATAATGGCACAATCATATAGAACAGATTGATTATTCATAAATGATTACTTCGTGTCTAAAAGCCCATTTGTTTTTAACTGTGTATTTTACTGCCCCAGCTTTTTCAATCATTTCAAGCCATTCTGTTTTTTCGAATCCTCGTAAAACCGACAAGGGTGCATCGTTCTTAACTAAATAAGATTTTGAAAAAAGCTTTGTTAAAAATTTGATGGAGTAATACGCAAATCTATTCCGTTCTAAATCATTAATGATTAAAACAGCTTTGTGTTTGATGGCAAATTGAATGAGTTCAACAATTTCAATGGTAGTAAGGTGATGACAAAACAAACTTGCATGAATAATGTCTACTTCTTTTACATGCAAATGAATATTCCGGTAATCATCACAAATAAAATTCAAAGATTCATTTGGTTCGTTTTGATTTGAATAATCAACACAGGCACTCTTTAAATCAATCCCAAATAACTTGATTTCTTTATTATTTTTAATCGACCAATTAAAGATTGTTTTTAAAGTATCGCCACCACCACTTCCAATATCCACTAAAATGATTGGTTTAATTTTAAAGTCAACTTTCTTTAAGGCATTCAATGAAATTTGATACCCACCCAACAAAGAATTGATGACGTGTAATTCCTTCAAATTTTGGAACAAATCAGCATCAGGAATAAGCTCCGCATCCAATAATTCTTTTTGTATACTTCTGTTTTTAAACATAAGCCAATTGCATGGTTTCAATGGTTAAACCTGGACCGAAGGCAGCAGTAAATATGGTATCTCCACCTGTTTTCTTTTCATCATTCCCAATCAATTCTTTCAATACAAACAATATGGTGGGCGATGACATGTTACCATAATTCTTTAATACATTATGAGCCGAAGCCAATTCATTATTCTTTAAGTCAAATACATTTGCAAAATCATCCAGAATTTTTTTACCACCTGGGTGAATGGCCCAAAAATGTATCTTATCCTTTTGTATATTTAAATCACTCAACATTTTTGACATATTACAATTAATCAAATTAGAAATATAAGCTGATAAACTCATTAAAAAACCATTTTCGGAAAGTTGCCAAGCCATGTCGTTTTGACCTTCATGAATGATTAATGAATCAAATGAGGTAATGGATAAGTCAGTGTATTCAGGCAAATTTTGAGGCTTTGAACTTACAATAGCTGCGGCACTTCCATCACTAAACAAGGAGTTAGAAAGCAAATAATCATCGGTAAAACTATTTTGAATATGAATGGTACATAACTCTGTACATACTACTAAAACCTTTGCATCTTCTTGGCCATTACAAATAGAATTGGCTTGATTAAGGGCAATTATGGCCGCATTGCAACCCATAAAATTAATGCTACTTCGTTGGGTTTTCGGACTTAAATCAAGTTCTTGAATTAACTCAATATCCAAGCCGGGAGCAAAAAGCCCCGTACAAGTAACGGTAATAATATGTGTAATGCTACTTTTAATGGATTCGAAATTTGCAATATTTCGAATTGCCGATAAAGAAAGTTGCAAAGCATTTGTTTTATAAATCTCCATGCGCTTGGTTAATGAAACAGGTGGAGATAAATCCCAATTCTTTTCAAAAAAAG
>RGVD01000211.1 GCA_010027395.1 Bacteroidota bacterium | reverse complement strand
ACAGTAAGAGTAAAAGAAGCATTAAGTGGAGTAAACCCTATTGTTGCTGCTGATACCAACTTAGCTGAAGCCATTGTAAAAATGACTGAATATGGATTTGGTGCAATTACAGTTATAAACGCAGATGGAAGTCTTAAAGGCGTTTTCACTGATGGAGATTTACGCAGAAAACTAACTTCTGATGGAAGAGATGTATTAGGTAAAAACATTGGTGATTTCACATACAATCAACCAATAGCAATTGAAGGTGGCGCTCTGTTAAATGAAGCAGCCGGCTTATTTAAATCAACCAAAGTAGATACCATTCTTGTTACAGAAAATGGAAAGCCTATTGGTATGCTAGATATTCAAGATTTAGAAGCTTAATACTATTTAACTCAAATACAAAAAATCGAAATTCAATTCATTTTGGGTTTCGATATTTTTTTATAAACCCACGAAAAGCAGGACTGTCAACCTGAGCGGAGTCGAAGGGTAGACAGAAAGCATTTTAATATTAAAACCCATGAGCAACCAAACTGAAACCATTTTTACCCAATTAGGAGGCGTTTTCACAACCCCTTCGGATGTAATTAGTGAAAAACTAAAATCAATAAAAGCATTTGTTTTTGATTGGGATGGTGTTTTTAATAATGCTGTTAAAAACGAAAATAAAAGCAGCAATTTTAATGAAGCGGATAGCATGGGTACCAACATGCTTCGATACAATTATTTCTTTCATAACAATAAAATGCCAGTATCAGCAATCATCTCAGGCGAAAAAAATGAGATGGCATTATATTTTTGCCAACGCGAACATTTTGATGCATCCTATTATAAAATTGCTAATAAAATTGTTGCGCTGGAGCACTTATGTCAAGCCAATAATATAAAGGTAAATGAAGTATGCTATATGTTTGATGATGTTCTCGATTTGAGCATAGCCGAGAAGTGTGGTGTAAGAATTTTGATAAACCGAGAAGCCAACCCACTATTCAAAAATTATGTTATTAAAAACAATTTAGCTGACTATGTAACAGCACACGAAAGTGGAAATTTTGCAGTACGTGAAGCCTGCGAAATGCTGATTGGATTAAGAGGTACCTTTGATAATATTATGAAAGAACGCACCCTATTTAGTGAAAACTATACGCAGTATATTACAAAAAGACAATCACTGCCAACCTCAATATTTACTGTAGATGAGGGGAAGATAATTTCAACAACTTAAATCAATTTCTGAGTAATCAGTGAAATCTGTGGCTACATCCTTCTAAACAAATTCTCTATAGTTTCAATGCTCACTTTGTCTTTCCAATCTGTTCCAATTGCATGATTCCACATATGAGGTAGGTTATACGCAACATGAGCCATAGCTGTTATTTCAGCATCAGTCCAATTTTTGCTTAATCCTTGAGGCAAATTAATATTGTGTTTCTTAAGCATCGTATTGAATTCAGCCACACCTTCTGGGTAATAATCATCCAAATGTTGGAAGGCAAGGCAATTGGCATAACAGTGTTTTTCGCCAAATATTTTACTCAAGCCATAACTTAATGCATGACAAACACCCACTTCGCTATAAGTTAAACTCAAGCCACCCATTAAAGAAGCAACCATTAATTTATCATCATTCTCGGGGCTTTGTCCGGCATTTTCGCCTAAATAAATATCACGGCAAAGTTTTATAGATTGCTCTCCATAAGCCATGCTATATGCATTGTTAAGTATTCCGTCTCTGCTTTCAATACAATGGATGAAAGTATCCATTCCAGTGTAAAACCATTTATCAACGGGAACGCTTGCAGTTAATTCTGAATCCAAAATTATCTGATCAAAAATGGTCCATTCGCATTTCAAACCAAGCTTTTTCTCGGGCCCCGTTAAAACAGCAGTCATCGAACATTCAGCACCAGTACCTGAAATTGTTGGTACTCCAACATGATATACACCTGGCTTTTGAATCAAATTCAAACCTTGGTATTGTTGAGAAGGGCCTTCATTGCAAAGCATTAAAGATAAGGCTTTTGCTATGTCCATAATACTTCCACCACCAATACCAATTACACCTGAAGGCAAACCTTTAGTTGCAAGTATCTCGTCTCTTAACTGATCTATTTGTTCAGTGGTTGGTTCGTGAGGGTCAACATCAATAAAATAAACAATATCTTCAGGTTTATTTTGAAGTCTATTTTCTAAACTTTTTCCTTTGAAGTAATTATCTACTATAAATATAAAATATTTATTGTTATCATTTCTTTTTGGAGCAATAATCTCATCCAATTGATTAAAACTACCTCTTCCAAAAACCGTTTTCTCTATCGATTTAAAATTTTTATGGATCATAAATTTCGTTTAAGATATTACACAAATTAATTAGACTAATCAGAACAAACTATAGACACCTGTTGATAGGAGATTTCTGACTATTCTTCGTAACTTGTGGCTAAAAATTAAGCAGTTTGATTCATCGCTGTATTAATACAAGCAGTCATTTTTTCAACCAATGATTTTACCTCTTCCTCTGTCCATGTTGCTTTTATTCCAAAAGAAATCAAACGACCAACAGTTTCTTGTGTTTTAGGAAGACTTAAATTTTTATAATCTTGTGGAGCTCCTAATAATTGAACATTTGTTTTAGCCGCTACTCTACCCTCTTTAATGTGATCCCATTGGTTGATAAAATGGTACATATTGGTAAACCAATAATTAAAACCTGCTACACCATTTTTATTAAATTCATCTACCGTAGCCATGGCAGCAGCAGTATTAGGCATTAACATATTTAAAAAAGTAGCTGAATCACCATCTGCATCAGGAATAGTAGCAAAGCTAACGCCAGGGATTTTGCCTAACTCAGCCATCATAAACTTTTTATGTTTATTATTAACTTCTCTAATCATGGGTACTCTGCGGGTTTGAGCCAAACCAATAGCTGCATGCAATTCAGATATTCTATAATTAAAACCCAGCACAGGATGATTTTCCATGCCTCTATTATTTCCTTCATGATTATGTCCATGATCAGAATAATTATCAGCCAATTTATAGGCAGTTTCACTATTTGTGACCATTACCCCACCCTCACCAGCTGTAGCAATTTTAAAAAAGTCAAAACTATAACATCCAGTAGTTCCAAATAATCCAGTTGAAGTTCCATTGAAACTTGCTGCCATTGCCTGACCAGCATCTTCAACCAAAATCAGATTATGCTCTTTTACTACTTTCATAATTTCATCCATTTGCGCCATTTGACCGCACATATGAACCAAGCAGATAGCTTTTGTTTTGGAAGTAATGGCTTTTCTGATACCTTCAGTACTTAAACATAAAGTTTCATCAATCTCAGCAAAAACTGGCAAAGCCCCCGCAAAAATAACAGCTTCAACAGTTGCTATATAAGTAAAAGGAGGCACAATAACCTCATCTCCAGCACCAACACCTGCAGCTGCCAAAGCACAACTTACTGCTGTACTACCACTACTAACAGCATGTGCATATTTAGCACCAACAAGATTGGCAACCTCAGCCTCAAAATCTTTAGATTTCCATATATTATTTCTTTGGGCATCATGATTAAAACGGAAAAATACGCCCGTTTCCAATACATCGTTTATTTCTTTGCGCTCCTCAGCACCATAAAATTCAGTTCCAGCCATTGATAATTTAATTTTTGTGCGAATATAAATGAATATTCAAAAGTTTGTAAACAAAAAAACCCGCTCGTAAGAGCGGGTTCTTAAAAATTCCGGCAACGACATACTTTCCCAGATATTACTCTAGTATCATCTGCGCTAATGGGCTTAACTTCTCTGTTCGGAATGGGAAGAGGTGGACACCATTGCTAAAGTCACCAAAAAGACCTTAAAATTTCTTGACATATATTTGAAAGAAAACATAAACCTGCAAAATTAAATTATTTGTAAGTATTAGGGTAATTAGTACTACTCGACTTTGATATTACTATCTTTACATCTGTAGCCTATCAACGTGGTAATCTTCCACGTCCCTTAAAGGAAGTCTCATCTTGAGGTAAGTTTCGTGCTTAGATGCTTTCAGCGCTTATCTTGTCCGTACATAGCTACTCTGCAATGCAGCTGGCGCCACAACAGATACACCAGAGGTACGTCCAACCCGGTCCTCTCGTACTAAGGTCAGATCCTCTCAAACTTCCAACGATCGCATCAGATAGGGACCGAACTGTCTCACGACGTTCTGAACCCAGCTCGCGTGCCACTTTAATGAGCGAACAGCTCAACCCTTGGGACCTTCTCCAGCCCCAGGATGTGACGAGCCGACATCGAGGTGCCAAACCTCCCCGTCGATGTGAGCTCTTGGGG